>CAXUCS010000267.1:0-4204 GCA_964249365.1 uncultured Caulobacteraceae bacterium
GGTGGTCTCGGCGGCGCGGCAGCCGGCCTGGCGCGCGCGCTCCAGCGCCAGGCCTGAGAGGTCGAACGCGACGACCGCATGGCCGGCCCGGGCCTGGCTGGCGGCCATGCCGCTCCCCATGGCGCCGAGGCCGATGAAAGCGATGCGGCTCATGTCCCACTCCCTGTGCGCCGCCCGTTCAGGCGAGCGGCGTCCACTCTTCGCCCGGCGGCAGGAGCTCGAAGATGGCGTCGAGCCGCTGCTCGCTGACCTCCCCCAGCGTCGGCGGGTCCCAGCGAGGCGCGTTGTCCTTGTCGACGATGACCGCGCGCACGCCCTCCCGGAAGTCGGGGGTGCGGCAGACGCGGGAGGCGATGCGGTACTCCACCGCCATCTCGCCTTCAAAGCTCGCCATGTCGCGGCCCTGACGGAGCTGGCGATGCGAGACCTTCATCGCCTGGGGCGACTTGGTCCGGAGCACCGCGAGCTGGGCGGCCGCCCACTCGCCCCCCTTCTCCGCCTCCAGCGCGGCGAAGATCGCCTCCACGCTCCCAATCCCGAACAGCCGGTCTATCTCCTCGCGGTGCGCGGCCAACGGGGGCTCGCCGGCCTCGCCCTCCAGCTCGGTCAAGACCGTGTCGATGGCGTCCGGGCGGGCCAGCAGCTCGGCCTTAAGGCGCTCGACCTCGCCCTGCGGGACGTAGTCGGTGGCGAGGCCGAGCAGCAGGCAATCCGCGGCCTTGAGCCGCGATCCGGTGAGCGCCAGCCACATCCCCGTCTCGCCCGGCAGGCGCGGCAGGAACCAGCCCCCGCCGACATCGGGGAAGAGGCCGATGCCGGTCTCGGGCATGGCGAACACCGTGCGCTCGGTGGCGACGCGGTAGCTGGCGGGCGCAGAGATGCCGACCCCGCCGCCCATGGTGACGCCATCCATGATCGCCACCACCGGCTTGGCGTAGCCGAAGAGGAGCGCGTTCAGCCGATACTCCTCCAGGAAGAACTGCTGCGCCGCCCGGCCGTCCGAGGCGCCGCTTTCCGCGATCATGCGGATGTCGCCGCCCGCGCAGAAGCCCCGCTCGCCGGTGTGGTCGATCAGCACCGCCTCCACCGCGGCGTCGTCGCGCCAAGCCAGGAGCGCGGAGATCATCAGCCGGCACATCTCGGTGTTCAGCGCATGGAGCGCCTTGGGCCGGTTCAGCGTCAGCCGCCCCCAGTCGCCCTCGACGCGCGCGATGACGGGCGCTTCTCCGCTCACGCCGCTCCTCCGGCGTCGAGGACCCGGCACCCCTCCCGCCGCGCCGCCGAACTCAGCGCCTTGTCACGGGTCGCCAAGGGCGCGCCAAGCTCCAAGGCGAGATGCAGGTAGAAGGCGTCGAAAAGCGAGAGCTCGTGGACGCGCGAAAGGCTGATCGCCAAACCCGTGGTCTGACGGTTGGGCGCCGGTTCCAGGACAACTCGGATCGACCTTCGCAGATCGGCTTGTATCTCCTCGGCCGCCCGCTCGCGCAGACGTCTGAGTCGCTCCGCACGCAGCAGGAGGTTCAGGATCTCGAAGCCGAAGCAGTAGGGCGCCCGCCAATCCGGCTTGGGACGCAAGCCGTACAGAGCCGATGCGGTCGCCGTGGCCTGGGTCGAGATGTACCAGGACCCGACAATGGACGCATCCAGCACGGCGAGGCTCAGGTACGCCCCCGAAGCTCGTCCCACTCCGCCTGGACCTCGGCCTCGGACATGGGCTCGCGATTGTCTCCGGCCAGGCGCGCACGCAGGCTCGCCAGATGAGCCTCCAGGTCCGACGGTGCATCGTCCTCGACGGGAGTCAGCCGGACCAGCGGCTTGCCGCGCCGGCTGATCACGACCTCCTCGCCCTGCAGGGCCGCCTCCAGCAGCTGTGACAGCCGCGTCTTGGCCTCGAGCACGCCGACCTCAACCATCACGAGCTCCGACCTGACCAGACTGGTCAGCATAGGGCGCGGGGGCTGGGGGCGCAATCACTGCCGCAGCATCTCGCGCGCCGTGATCACCCGCATGATCTCGTTCGTGCCCTCCAGGATCTGGTGGACGCGGAGGTCGCGCACGATCCGCTCCAGCGGGTAGTCCTTCAGGTAGCCGTAGCCGCCGTGGAGCTGGAGCGCGTCGTTGGCGACGCGCGAGCCCGCGTCGGTGGCGAAGCGCTTGGCCATGGCGCAGAGCCGCGTCGCGTCGCGGTCCTTGCGGTCGAGCGCGGCCGCGCCGTTCCGCACCATCAGCCGCGCGGCCTCGAGCTCGGTGGCCATGTCGGCCAGCTTGAACTGCGTGCCCTGGAAGTCGGCGAGCTCGCGGCCGAACTGCTTTCTGGTCTTGGTGTAGGCCTGGGCGGTGTCCAGCGCGAGCTGCGCGCCCCCGAGCGAGCAGGCGGCGATGTTCAACCGGCCGCCGTCCAGCCCGCTCATGGCGATCCGGAACCCTTCGCCCTCCGCGCCCACGCGGTTCTCCACCGGCACACGGCAGCTGTCGAAGTTCACCACCGCGGTCGGCTGAGCGTTCCAGCCCATCTTGCGTTCGGGGGCGCCGAAGGAAAGGCCGGGCGTCCCCTTCTCCACGACGAGGGCTGAAACGCCCCTGGCGCCCTCGCCGCCCGTGCGCACCATGCAGACGTAGACGTCGCTGGTCCCCGCGCCGGAGATGAAGGCCTTGGAGCCGTTCAGGACGTAGTGGTCGCCGTCGAGCCTGGCGGTGGTGCGCAACGCCGCGGCGTCCGACCCGGACCCGGGCTCGGTCAGGCAGTACGATCCGATCAGCTCCATGGTCGCCATGCGCGGCAGGAAGCGCTGGCGCAGCGCGTCCGACGCGTACCGGTCGATCATCCAGCTCGCCATGTTGTGGATCGAGATGAAGGCCGCGACCGCCACGTCGCCATAGCTGAGCGCCTCGAACACCAGGGTAGCGTCGAGCCGCGAGAGCGCCGAGCCGCCTACGTCCTCGCGCACATACAGGCCCGCGAAGCCGAGCCCGGCGGCCTTGCGCATCACGTCGACGGGGAAGTGGTGCTCCTCGTCCCAGCGGGCGGAGTGGGGGGCGAACTCGGCGGCCGCGAACGCCCGCGCGGCGTCCTGGATCGCGACCTGATCCTCGGTGAGGGCGAAGTCCAACTCAGGTCCTCACTGCATGGTCGGGATAACGAAGGAGCTGTCTGCGTGCTCCAGGGCGCTGTCCGGCCAGCGGGCGGTGACGGTCTTGACCTTGGTCCAGAACTTCACCCCCTCCATGCCGTGCTGGTTGGTGTCGCCGAAGCTCGACCGCTTCCAGCCGCCGAAGGTGTGGTAGGCCACCGGCACCGGGATCGGCACGTTGATCCCCACCATGCCGACGTTCACCCGGGCGGCGAAGTCGCGGGCCGCGCGCCCGTTCTGGGTGAAGATCGCCACCCCGTTGCCGTACGGGTGACGCGACGCGAGCCCCACCGCCTCCTCGAAGCTGTCGGCGCGAACCAGCTGCAGCACGGGGCCGAATATCTCCTCCTGGTAGGTCTTCATCTCAGGCTTCACGTGGTCGAACAGGGTGGGACCGATGAAGTAGCCCGTCTCGAAGCCCTGCAGGGCGAAGTCGCGCCCGTCCACCACCAGCTCCGCACCCTCGTCCGCGCCCATGCCGATGTAGTCGGACACGCGCTTCCTGTGCGCGGCCGAGACCACCGGGCCGTAGTGGGCGTCCTGGTCGGTGGAACAGCCGACCCGCAAGGTCTGCATCTCGGCGACCATGCGCTCGCGCAAGGTGTCGGCGGTCTTCTTGCCCACCGGCACGGCGACCGGCAGCGCCATGCAGCGCTCCCCCGCCGAGCCGAAGGCGGCGCCGGCAAGGTCCTTTACCACCTGGTCCATGTCGGCGTCGGGCAGGATGACACCGTGGTTCTTGGCGCCGCCCATGGCCTGGACGCGCTTACCGGCGCGCGCCCCTTCCACGTAGACGTAGTGGGCGATGTCGGAGGAGCCGACGAAGCTAACCGCCTTGATCTCGGGATGGGCCAGGATGGCGTCCACCACGACCTTGTCGCCGTGCACGACGTTCAAGACGCCCGCCAGATCCTGACCGACCTGGGCGCCCGCCTCCATCATCAGCTCGGCGAGGCGCACGGGCACGGACGGGTCGCGCTCGGAAGGCTTGAGGATGAAGCTGTTGCCGACCGCGATCGCCACCCCGAACATCCACATCGGGATCATGGCGGGGAAGTTGAACGGCGTGATCC
>CAXUCS010000268.1:0-4194 GCA_964249365.1 uncultured Caulobacteraceae bacterium
CCCACCACCCGCCGCTTCCACCCGGGGTGAGACGGGGCGACGCGACCGCCTAGCGCTTCGCCGCCTTCATCGCCTCCACGATCGCCATAGTGTCCACGCTCACGCGCGTCACGCGGCCGAGCAGGTCGATCACCTCCTCCTTGTGGTCGGCGAAGCGGTAGGTGTCGAACCGCTCGCGGATCGTGGAGTCGCTCGGCCTCTTCTCCTTGTGCTGGTCGAGCACCCACTCCAGCGCCGAGCGGTTGCCGAGGCGATAGGTCCAGGCCGCCGCCGGCACGCCGGTGAGCTGGGTCTGGGCGTCCAGCTCGATCACGCCCGCGTCCTTGTCGGCCTTCAGCCGCACCTTGGGCGTGTCGGCCTCCCGCTTGGCCGAAGGGTCCGCCACCGCCTCGAACAGGTCCTTGGACCGGCCTTTCCGCAGCGGCGCGCCGGCGCGGAGCGGGACCTCGACCCGCGTCAGCTCCCAGGGCTCCACGGTCTCGTAGCCGATGTGCAGCTCCATCAGCTTTTCGCCCCACCCCGCCCAGCGCGGGAAGTCGGCGTAGAAGGGAATGCGCGGGAACTCGCGCCGGAGGTTCAGCGCATAGGTCTCCCGGTACACCGGGTCGTGCAGCACGGCATAGACGTAGTGGAAGATGTCGTCCTTGGTGATCGCGACCTTGGGACCGTAGTGGGTAGAGAACTGGTCGAGCGCCCAGTCGGTGATGTTGTCGATGCGCCTGCCGTCGGCGTAGCGATACCTGGCAATACACTGGGGCTTTTCCAGGACATCATAGGCCGGCAGTTCATTCGTTGCGAGGCATTGAAACGGTTTACTCGCCGGAAGTCCGGAGACCATTATCACCGGCGCTGGCTCTTTCGTTGGAAAAATGCTGCCAAGTTGGTATAGGTCCTCATTCAACGCGTCACTATAATAAACCCACTTCATAGTATAAGGTCGGTAAAGATGTCTCCTTAGTGAGTCAGCTCCATATCGGATAGCACCATTTCGACGCAATATATTCTTCAGTTTTCGGGTCCATTTAATGTCGTAAATGATATGCTGGTCGACAATGTGCCGATCGACGTGCGTTAAGGACATTCGCTGAGCATCATACGAACCGAGTAGATATTGAACCCGCCTTGCAACAGCTGTTTTAGAAAGGTCGATCACCCACTCGTCGCGGTTTGTCTTCAATCCTTGAGAATATAGCTTGAATATAGATTTCTCCTGAGACTTTAATTTTGCGCTCTTGACTGTTCGACTGATCAGCTGTATATTATACTCAAAGTCATTTCTGACGTCGAACAGCCAGCTGCAATCCTCGCGTGGGTGGAGCATGTCCATCGCGATTTCGTCCAACCTGCTCCCCCGCAGTCCCGCCAGCTTTTCACTAGCTGTTTCAAACTCCGGCCGTCGTGCGTAGTGGATACGACAGCCGTGCTCGCTGCGCCGCCTGACTAGGAAGCTGATCGCAACGCCCGTCTGGATGCCGAAGACGTTGTGCTTCGTCCCGCTGATCTTTGGGTTCGCGCGCACGTCGCCGCCAAGATCGACCACCCAGATGTCGCTGAAGTCCTCGGCGACCACCTTCCGGAAGCCATCAAAAGTCCGGCTGTCCAGGAAGCTACGGTTGGTCACGAAAGCGACGATGCCGTCTTCCTCGATCCGGTCCGACGCCCAGCGGAAGAAGCGGCTGTACATGTCGTAGAGCTTGGTCTTCTGCGCCGTCGACGCCTTGATGTAGGTCTCCTTGATCCGCCGATCGATCTCGCCGTACTCGCGGTTCTTGTTGTTCTCGTTCTCGTTCTGCTGATTGGCGTTATAGGGAGGATTGCCGATCACGACGCTGATCCGGCGCGCGTTCTGGCGCTTGATGCGGTCGATGTTTTCCTCCGACACCGCTCCGAACAGGTCTCCCGTCGTGCGGCCGAGCTTCAGCGCCGCCACGTTGTCAAGCGTGTCCACGAAGCACAGTCCCGTGAACTCCTCGTACTTTCCAGTGATCGCGGCATAGGTCGCCTCGATGTTCAGGTTGGCGACGTAGTAGGGCAGGATAGCCACCTCATTGGCGTTCAGCTCCTCGCGGTACTTGTGGGCGAGCTTCTCCGGTTGGCCGCGGAAGTGCTCCATCAGTTCGACGATGAAGGTGCCCGTGCCGGTGGCGGGGTCGAGGATCTGGACCTCGCGGTCGATCAGGCTGCGGCCGAAGTGGCGCTGGCACAGCCAGTCGGTGCTCTCCACCATGAACCGGACGATCTCGGCGGGGGTGTAGACCACGCCCAGCCGGTCGGCCGCCTTGGGGTTGTAGACCTTGTAGAAGTCCTCGTAGATCGCCTTGAGGAAGCGCTGCTTCTCCCCGTGGCTGGCGATCTGGGCGGAGGTGGCGTTGATCTCCGCGTAGTAGGGCTCCAGCGCCGCCAGGGTCGCCTTGCGGACCTCGCCGCGGAAGAACAGGTGCTCCAACTTGTAGAGCTCCCGCGCGACGTTGTTCTCGCGGTGGAACTCGCCGTCGTTGAAGACGCGCGCGAAGATGTCCTCGGTCAGGATATGCTGGATCAGCATTTCGCGCACGTCGTCGTCGACGATGGCGGGGTTGATGGTCTCCTTGGCGTGGGCGAGGAAGGCGCGCGCGCCTTCCACGAAGGCGGGGTTGTCGGCGTAGGCGGTGACGATGCGCCCGCGCAGCTCGTGCAGCACGGCGGGCAGGTCGGTCTTAAATTGATCTACCGCCTTTCGGAAGCGGCGGCTCGTCTCCGGCTCATAGTTGAAGAACTGCCTGAGCATCGCCCCGAGCGCCTCGGGGTCGGTGGTCGAGACCGGCTCAAGCTGGCGGCGGTTCTGGATTAGCACGGCCTGGCGGCCGTCCTCGAAGATGATGTTGTCTTGGGGGTAGCCCTTGCGGAGCTTCTTGGTGATCTCTTCCTGCAGGTCGTCCTTGCTGTCCTTGGCCTCCCACCAGCCGAAGGGGGCGCGCAGCGACTGCAGCAGCACCCCGTCCACCCGGCAGACGTTGCGGGCCGGGCCGAGATAGTCGTACTCGGCGACGAAGGTCAGCTTCTTGGACTCGCCCCAGTCCTCCAGGAGGCGCTGGAAGGCGGCGCGGACCTGGGTCTCCCGGTCGCCGCCCGTGATCTGGCGCAGGACCGAGAGGCGCTTGAGGTAGCTGTTGATGAGGAGTTGACTCAATTCGGGGTCGCTTCTCGCATCGACATATCCTGCGGCTCTTCGCGCGGGCGAACAAGGCGATGCGCCGCCGCCTCCGCCCCTTGCCGCCGAACTTCCTGCGGGGCCTGCTGAGGGGGGAGAGTGTGGCAGGTCGCGAGGTGTCGGCCAGCCGGCGGATCGTCACTGCGGCCCGCCGTCAGCGGCTACCGCGTGCTGCCCCGCTGGCTGGCAGGGCGGGAGGGCCTGCGGATCGAAGCGACTTTCATTCCGGAGTTTCGCGACGTGGCTGCACGCATTGCCGAACTGATTGACCTGTTCGCCGCCGCCGATAGCCTGTTGGAGCGTACGCTCGACCAGCCGCTGAGTCGCGCCGCGCTCGGGTTCGACGTAGAGGTGGCCTCCGGTGACGAGCGAGACGACTGACCTGTTCGGCCACCCGACCGGTCCCGCCCAACTCAGCCTTTTCGGCCAGGGCGAGGATCGGTTGAACGCGCCCGCCCAGAGCTTCACACCCGATCCCGAGACCATCCGTCGCCGCCTCCACGCGCTCTTGGATCAGGTCCGTCAGGCCCGTTCCATGCCCTGGTCGGAGCGGGACACCCGCATGTGGCAGACCGTCTTCCCCAACATGGCCAACTGGCTTCCCGACGAAGAGGCAGGCCAGCTTCGCTTCCAGTTCGCCCGGGAGATGGAACGTCTCCGGGCCGCGGCCTGACTGCTTCGCCGGCTTCCCCATCCGGCAGGCTTTCGCCAGAACAGGCTGAGCGAGTCGCGCCATGGACCAGTTGAACCTCTTCGCCGCCGCCGAGGCGGGCCCGCCCGCCTACCGGCCGGACCCGGACAGGGTGCGCGCGCGGCTGGCGCGCATCCTGGGGCAGGCGCGGGCGTCCGAGGTGGCGCCCTGGCCTTCGACCCAGCTCAACCTGTACCGCACCATCGTCCCCCAGATGACCGAGTGGCTGCCGCCCGCGGAGGCCGCCGACTGGCGCGCCCGGTTCGACGCCGAGCTCGCCCGGTTCGACCTCGCCGGCTGAGCGGTCCGGGCC
>CAXUCS010000269.1:0-1591 GCA_964249365.1 uncultured Caulobacteraceae bacterium
CTCCGGCCGGTGGCGCTCGCGAGCGCCACCGCGGCGGGTCTCGTCGGCTACGGGCGTCTCCTCCTGTACCTGCCCGTCCCGGGCTTCGGGGCGGGGCGGCTCGACCCCGTCGGGAGCTGGCCCGCCTATCTCGACCGCTTGGTCTTCACCCCCGCCCACCTCTGGCCGCTGGCGACCGCCGAGCCCGGCGGGCCGGCGACCTACGACCCGGAGGGCCTGCTCACCACCGTGCTGGCGGGAATGATGGCGGGCGTCGCCTGGCGGCGCTGGCCAGGGCGCGCGACGGCGCCCACGCTCGCGGCGGGCCTCCTCCTGGTGGCCGCGGCCCTGGCGCTGGAGCCCGTTCTGCCCATCAACAAGCGGCTGTGGACGCCGGGCTTCGCGCTTCTGGGCAGCGGATGGTCGGCCGCGGCGTTAGCGACGATCGCCGTCTCCCTGCGGTGGACACCCTTCGGCCGGGCCTGCCTGCCGCTAAGGGTGCTGGGCTCCAACGCGATCGCGGCCTTCGTACTGGCCACGCTTCTCAGCCGGCTCAGCGGCTTCGCCTGGCTGCCGGACGGCGCGGCGAGGGCGACCGCCCAGGCTTTTGGCGACCATCTCGTGCTGCGCGTCCTGCCCGATCCCTACCTCGCTTCGCTCGCTTGCGCGGTGGGGATTATCGGTCTGATCACGCTCGCGCTCTGGCCGCTGCACCGGCGCGGCGTCCACCTGCGGCTCTGACGCGGGGAGCCCGAGCCCGCCCTTTCGCGTTAGCCGGCGCGGGCGTCAGCTGAGACGATGCGAGAGGACATAGGCATGAGCACCTTCGACCGGCCACGCCAGATCATCGAGTTCTGCCTGGCTCCGCTGGAGCTCGATCCGAAGTCGGCCGGCTACCGCGAGACGTTCCGCCGGATGGAGCATGTCGTGCGCACGCTGCAGCTGGCGGCAGGGGCGGACAAGAGCCCGACCCCCGTGGACTTCGACCGCATGCCCGTGGTGACCATCAACGAGGCCGCGCACGGGGACGACTGAGCCCTGCTCAGTCCCGCAGGAGCTCGTTGATCGCCGTCTTGGCCCGGGTCTGCGCATCGACGCGCTTGACGATCACCGCGCAATAGAGTGACGGGCCCCCGCCCTCGCCCGGCAGGGCGCCCGGGACGACCACGGCGTAGGCCGGCACCCGCCCTCGCGTGACCTCGCCGGTGGCGCGGTCCACGATCTTGGTGGACTGGCCGAGATAGACGCCCATGGAGAGGACCGCCCCCTCCTCCACGACCACGCCCTCGGCCACCTCCGAGCGGGCACCGATGAAGCAGCCGTCCTCGATGATGGTGGGGCTGGCCTGCAGCGGCTCCAGCACGCCGCCGATGCCGACGCCGCCGGACAGGTGCACGTTCCGCCCGATCTGGGCGCAGGAGCCGACGGTGGCCCAGGTGTCCACCATGGTCCCCTCGCCCACGTAGGCGCCGATGTTGACGAATGAGGGCATCAGCACCACGCCCCGCCCGATGAAGGCCCCCTGGCGAGCCACCGCCCCTGGAACGACGCGCAAGCCCGCAGACCGGAATCGGTTCTCTCCCCAGCCGGCGAACTTGACCGGAACCTTGTC
>CAXUCS010000269.1:1601-4182 GCA_964249365.1 uncultured Caulobacteraceae bacterium
CCAGGGGCCGGGTGCGTCACGCTGGCCCGTCAGGGCGTTGTCGGAGAGGCGGAAGGACAGCAGCACCGCCTTCTTGGCCCACTGGCGCACGGTCCAGGCGCCTTGGAGCTTCTCCGCCACCCGGAGCGAGCCGTCGTCGAGCGCGGCCAGGGTCGCCTCCACCGCGTCCCGAGCCTCTCCGCGCGTGGAGGGCGACAGGCCGTCGCGCGCGTCCCAGGCGGCCTCCACGGCGGCTTCGAGCTGGGCGTGGTCGCTCATGCCGGGTCTCCACGGAGCTGCGCGGTCTGGAGGAAGGGCGTGAGCTCGGCGGCGCGGTAGTCCACGAAGGGGGCGTCCGACATCTCAGCGTGGGGTCCCACCAGAACGGTCGTGACGCCCAGCGCCGCCGCCGGCTCCAGGTTGGCCTCGGTGTCTTCGAAGAAGGCGGACGCGGCGGGATCGACCTGGTGGCGGCGCACCAGTGCGTCGTAGGTCTTCGCCTGGGGCTTGGGCGTCAGCTCCGCCGCCTCCAGGTGGAAGACGTCCTCGAAGAGGTCGGCGTAGCCGAGGCGCTCCAGCACCCGCTCCGCGTGGCGGGCGGAGGCGTTGGTGAAGACCAGCCGCCGGCCGGGCAGGCGCCGCAGCGCCGCCTTGAGCGCCGCATCGGGCGCGACGCCGTCCAACGGCAGGTCGTGCACCTCTTCCAGAAAGGCGTGGGGATCGATGTCGTAGTCGGCCATCAGCCCGGTGAGCGTCGTGCCATGTTCCCGGAGGTAGCGCTTCTGCAGGGCGTAGGCGTCCTCGCGTCCGAGCCCGGTGGTCCGCATCATGTAGGCGGTGATCAGCGCATCCATGTGGACCCACATCTCGGCGCCGGAGGCGTAGAGCGTGTTGTCGAGGTCGAAGATCCAGGTGGCGACGTGGCGCAGGTCCGCGCCGAGGTCCAGCCCCTCCGGTCCGGGCTCGATCGCCACCCTCATGCCGAGACCAGGGTGCCGGAGCCGTGCTCGCTGAAGAGCTCCACCAGCATGGCGTGGGGGCGCCGCCCGTCCAGGATCGCCACGGCCTCCACGCCCGCCTCCACCGCGGCGATGGCGGTCTCCAGCTTGGGGATCATGCCGCCGGTGGCGACCCCGGAGGTGATCGCCGCCTTGGCTTCGGCCACGCTGAGCGCGCGGATCAGCTCGCCGTCCTTGTCCAGCACGCCCTTGACGTCGGTGAGCAGCAGCATGCGCTTGGCCTTCAGCGCGCCCGCCATCGCGCCCGCGGCGCTGTCGGCGTTGATGTTGTAGGTGTCGCCTTCTTCCGAAACGCCGATGGGCGCCACCACCGGGATGTAGTCCTGCTCGGCATAGATCAGCGCCTCGATGATCTTGGGATCGACGGCGCGGGGATCGCCGACGAAGCCCAGGTCCACCGCCTGCTCGCTCCCGCTCTGCGGGTCGCGGCGGGTGCGGACCGCCTTCTCCACCGTGATCAGCCGGGCGTCCTTGCCGGAAAGGCCGACGCCGCGCACGTCCGCCTCCGCCCCCGCCCGGTTGACGTAGTGGACCAGCTCCTTGTTGATGGCGCCGGAGAGGACCATCTCGGCGACCTCCATGGTCGCCTCGTCGGTGACGCGCAGCCCGTCGACGAAGTGGCTTTCCACCCCGGCCTTCTTGAGCATGCGGCTGATCTGGGGGCCGCCGCCGTGCACCACCACCGGGTGGACGCCCACGAGCTTCAGGAGCACCGCGTCGGCGGCGAAGGCGCGGGCCACAGCCTCCTCGCCCATGGCGTGGCCGCCGTATTTGATCACCACCGTCTCGCGGTCGTAGAGCTGGATGAAGGGCAGCGCCTCCGCCAGCGTCCTGGCGGTGGCCCAGCCGGACTCGTTCTCCTCGCGGCCGGCCATCACGGTCATGGGCGGGCGTGGTAGCGGCGGCGCCGGGCGGAGGCAACCGCGCGGGCCTTGAGGCGGCGGTCCCGGACCTTCTAAACCGACGCGATGAGGCCCACCGACCTGTTCGCCCAAGCCGAGGCGCTGTGCGCCCTCGGCCGGCCGGAGGCGGCGGTCGCCGAGTACGGGGAGCTGATCGACGTCCATCTCGGGGGGGCCGACGCCCTGCTGCGCCGCGCCGAGCTTCTCCTGGAGCTCGGCCGCTTCGCCGAAGCGAAGGCCGACGTCCTGGCCGCCGCGGAGCGGGAGCCGGCCCTGCCCTGGGCCTACCTGCGGCTCGCCCATGCGCTGCACCTGCGGGGCCGGCCGCTCGGGGCCGCCCGCTACGCCGCGCACGCCATGGACCGCCAGCCGGGCTCCGGCGAGGTCAGGAACGTGGCGGCGGCGATCTTCGGCGACCTCGGCTTGCCGAAGGACTTCCCCCATCTGCCGTACGTCGATCCGAGCGCGCCCAAAGGCGGTGAGATCCGGCTCCAGATCACCTCGACTTCGGGCAACCAGAACTTCCTCACCTTCAACACGCTCAACAGCTGCAATCTTCGCGGCGACGGCGCCGCCGGCGTCGCGGCGAGCTTCGACAGCCTCATGACGAGCAGCGCCGACGAGCCCGATGCGCTGTATGGCCTCGTCGCGCATACGGTTCAGGTCTCGCCGGACAAGAAC
>CAXUCS010000270.1:0-4161 GCA_964249365.1 uncultured Caulobacteraceae bacterium
ATCTCCACACGGGCGCAGTCGGCGCCCACCCGGCCCGCGGCCTCCATCGCCGCCCCGCTCTCGTCGGCGGGGTCACGGCCCTCGTAGCCGATCGTCAGCGCGCGCACCGGCGTGGCGGAGAGCCGGCGCATCATGTGCAGGAGGATGGTGGAGTCCACCCCGCCGGAGAAGAAGAGGCCGTAGGGCACGTCGGTGCGCAGGTGCACCGCCACGCTGTCGGCCATCACCGCGTCGAATTGCTCCACCGCCTCCGCCAACGTGCGCCGCTCCGGCCGGCGCTCGGGCGTGGTGGGGATGCGGAGCCGTTCCACGACCGCGCCCGCCTCCAGGACCAGCGTCTCGCCCGGCTCCACCCGCTCCACCCCGGCGTAGATCGTCTCGCGACCGGTGACGTGCTTCAGCTGCAGGAGCTCGGCCCGGGCGGCGTCGCGGAGCTCCGGACGCGCCAGGCTCGCGGCGAACAGCGCCTGCGGCTCGGAGGCGAAGGCGAAGAGATCGGGCCCGGCGACGTAGTAGAGGGGCTTGATGCCGAACGGGTCGCGCGAGAGCAGCACCCGCCCCGCCGCCGGATCGTGCAGGGCGATGGCGTACATGCCCCGCAGCCCGCGCGCATAGCCAGCGCCGTCCCGTTCGTAGAGGTGCACGGCCGGTTCGCAGTCGGAGAGGGTCCGGAACATCCCCCCGAGCGCGTCCCGGAGCTCCGGCGCGTTGTAGATCTCGCCATTCGCCACCAGGGCCGACCCGCGGAGTCCGAACAGGGGCTGGCGGCCGCCTTCCACGTCCACGATGGCCAGCCGCGTGTCCACCAGCGCGACTCCGCCGTGCCTGTGGACGCCGCAGGAGTCCGGGCCCCTGTGCCCGAGCGCTGAGGCCAGCCGGTCGAGCAGCTCTTGCTCCACCGGGCGTCCGTCCCGCATGATGACGCCGGCGATCCCGCACATCCCGCCGCGGTTAGCCGGGGCGCCCCGGCTTGCCAAGCCTTGGACCTTCGCCCCTCCACATCCCGGCGCGATCCGCTAGGTTGCGCGCCTTCGTTCCTTCCGGAGATCGCCTGTTTGACCACCGTCACGCCGGAGGCGTCCGCGTCCCCGCCCTTCGCCTTCGAGCCCGCGCGGGCGCCGCGCTGGTACGGCGCCATCGCGGTCGTGCTGTTCGCGTTGATCCTGCCCGTGGGCTACCTCGGCAACGAGGGGGAGGCGGCGGTCTGCGCGGCCGGCGGAATCGCGGCGCTGCCTTTCGTCCTGCGCTTGCGGGCGCCGCCGGTCGGCGTCCTGATCCTGGCGGCGCTGACGCTCTGGGCGGTGGCGAGCTTCAGCTGGAGCCCGCTCCTGCCGCTGCAGGCGCATCCGAAGACCTACGGCCAACTGGAGCAGATCACCGCGCCCAAGCTCCTGATCCAGCTGGTGCTCTACACCGCCTTCGTGGGAGGGGCGCTGCGGCTGGCGGCCGACCAGCGCCTGCGCGCGCTCCGCAGCCTCGGCTGGACGCTGGTGGCCGTGACCCTGGCGCTGGTGGTGGACGCTGTCGTGCAGGGCGGGGTGTACGGTCTCTTCAACCATCTCGCGCACCGCCATCCCCTGACGCCGGACCTCGCCCGGCGCGACGCGGCGCGGGGCTGCTACACGGCGGCGCTGTTCTTCTGGCCGGTGGCGCTGTTCAGCATCCGCCGCACCAACGTCGGCGTGCCCATCCTCATCGCCCTGGCGGTCGCCGCCAGCTCCGCCCTGCTCGGAGAGGACGCGCCGACGGCCGCGATCCTGGTCTCCGCGCTCCTCTGGGCAGGGGTGCGGCTGAACCCGCGCGCGGGGGCCGGGGCCTGTATGGTGGGCGTGGTCGTCTATCTGCTCGCCGCACCGCTCGTTTTCCTGCGCGGCGCCGTCCCGACGCTCTCGCCGGCCATCGGCAAGGCGTCCTGGCAGGCCCGGCTGGACATCTGGCGCTTCGCCACGCGCCTGATCGCGCACCGGCCGCTGACCGGCTACGGGCTGGACGCCAGCCGCGCCTTCGAGCCCGCCATCCCCATGCACCCGCACGACGCCGCGCTTCAGCTCTGGCTGGAGCTCGGGGCGCCGGGCGCCCTCTTCGCCGCCCTTTTCTTCGGCTGGCTGTTCTACAAGATCGCCAGGGTTGCGCGCAGCGACCCGCATTGGGCGGCCGTGGCCTGCGCGACCGGCTTCGTCTACGTCTTCATCGGCGCCATCAGCTTCGGCGTCTGGCAGGAGTGGTGGCTGGGCGCGGGCGCCATGGCGGTCGCGGCCTGCGGCATGCTCCAGCAACAGCGGCGCGAGGTGGGCGCCAACGTCGCCGACGCGCAGGCGCTCCAGTCGCTGTCCAGCGCCGCCTAGTCGGCCCGCGCCTCCGCGTCGTCCAGGGAGGCTTCGGCCAGGGTGCGCACCAGCTCCAGCACGCGGCGGCGCACCCGCTTGCTCTCGATGCGCGAGAGGAGCGCGGCCAGCTCCTGCTCCTCCGGCGTCAGCGGGAGGTCGTGGACGAAGGGCGTGCGCTCCCGCTCGGCCACCCCGCCCGGCGGCACCGTATCGGGCAGCCCTTCGAAGAAGAACGGGATGCTGGCCTGGAGCGCGACGGCGATCTGGTAGAGCTTGGACGCGCTGACCCGGTTGGCCCCGCGCTCATACTTCTGGACCTGCTGGAAGGTGAGGCCGAGCTGGTCGGCGAGCCTGTCCTGGCTGACGTTCAGCGCCCGGCGCCGCCGCCGGATGCGCTCGCCGACATGCACGTCGATCGGATTGGGCGAACGGTCGTCAGGTTGGTCGTCCATGCCATTCCTGAAATCCCGATTGCCGGGCGGCTGTCAACGCTTCGGTCGACCCGGTAAGTCTCTGATTGTCGGACGTTAAGCCTCCCGTTTGCTTGAGCGCAACGATAAGAGGAGAGATGCGATCAAGAACACGCAGAAAGGTAGTTCATGCATGCGGGCGTACGGTGTGAGCGGCAGGGGACCGGGGAGGTCCGAGTCGATCACGCCCGAGCGTCCCAGGCCCAGCCGCGCCAGCACCCGTCCGCGCGCGTCGATCACCGCGGACACGCCGGTGGGCGTGGCCCTCACCATCGGCAGGCCTTCCTCGATCGCCCGGTAGCTCGCCAGGTTGAGGTGCTGCAGGGGCCCGGTGGTGCGTCCGAACCAGGCGTCGTCCGACACATTGACGATCCAGTCCGGCCGCCCGCCCTTGCGGTTGGTGAAGCCGGGGAAAAGCGCCTCGTAGCAGATCAACGGTTGCAGGCGCGGCGCGCCGGCGATCGTCAGGGCCGCGGGCTTCGGCCCGGCCGAGAAGGCGATGCCGTTCTCCACCAGGCTGGAGATGCCGAGGAGGCGAAACAGCCGCGGAACGGGCAGGAACTCGCCGAACGGCACCAGCCGGTACTTGTCGTAGCGGCCGAGCACGCGGAAGCCCGGGGCGGTCCGCTCCAGGAAGAACAGCGTGTTGTAGTAGCGGGGACGGCCGGCGCCGAGCTCCACGCGCGACGCCCCGTCGAAGACGAGCTCGCCCGGCCGGGTCGCGGCCGCCAGGGCCTGCGCCCCTCCGCTCTCCGGCGCGAAGAAATCCTCGAAAGTGTAGGGCATCGCGCCCTCCGGCCAGATCACCGCGGACGGCGTCGGCCCGGAGCGGGCAGGCAGGGCGGTCAGGTCCATGAGGCGCCCTAACCGCTGGCGAAGGAGCGCGTCGGTCCAGACAGGCTCCTCCGCCAGGCCGGGCTGCACGATCCTCAAGTGCAGCCGCTGGTGGGGCGGCTCGGGCTCGGCGAGGCGGACCGCGCCATAGCTCCACATCGCTACGAGCGCCGCCGCCGCCAGCCCCAAAGCCACCGCGGCGCCCCCCGGCCGGCCGCGGTCGGCCAGCGTGACGGGCGAGGCGCCGAGCGCCACCGTGACGAAGCTCAAGCCGTAGGCGCCGATCAGGCTGGCCGTCTGCGACACCGCCGAGCCGGCGCGCCAGGCCTCTCCCGGCAGGTCCCAGGGAAAGCCGGTCAGGACGTTGCCCCGGAGCCACTCGAACCCGGCCCAGACCGCGGCGAAGACCAGCACCCGGCGAGCCCCCGGCGGCGCGATCATCCGGTAGACCACGCCGGCGGCGCCCCAGAAGACGCCGATGCCGCCCGCGGTGAACAGGACGACCGGGAGCCGGCCCGCCCGGGCCACCT
>CAXUCS010000271.1:0-4160 GCA_964249365.1 uncultured Caulobacteraceae bacterium
CGCCAGCATCGGCCTAGCGGCGCCGGTGATCGTGGTGGCGGCGCGGCTGCTCCAGGGCTTCTCCGCGGGCGGGGCGGGACCGGGGAGCATCGCCTACCTCGCGGAGTCCGCGGCGCCCGGCCGGCGGGGCTTCATCGCCAGCTGGCAGCAGGCCAGCCAGATCGGCGCCTTCCTGCTGACCTCCATCCTCGCCGCGGCCATGGCGGCGCTGCTGTCGCGGGGGACGCAGCCGGGCTGGACGTGGCGGGCGCCCTTCCTGCTCGCCCTGCTGCTGGGTCCCGTCGGCCTGTATGTCCGCAAGCACCTCCCGGAAACCGAGCCGGTCAGCGCCGAACGCGCCGCCCGGGCGCAGGGCGTCGCAGGCGCCTTGCTGGTCAACCTGGGCGCGATCGCGCGCGGCATGGGCCTGAGCTGCCTCTGGAACGTGGCCATCTTCATCCTCCTCTTCTACATGCCGACCTTCGCCCAGAGTCAGCTCGGCATGAGCGCGGCGGACGCCTTCCTCTCCAGCGCGGTCAGCAGCGCCGCCCTCTTCGTGCTCTCCCCCTGCATGGGCGCCCTGTCCGACCGGATCGGCCGCAAGTCCGTCATGCTGGGGGCGTCGCTGGTGTTGCTGGCGGTCGCCTATCCGCTCCTGCGCCACCTTGTCTCGCACCGGCGCCTGGGCGACCTGATCGCGGTGCAGGTCGCGCTCGCCGTGCCGAGCGCGGGGTACGTCGGACCCATCCCCGCCATGCTGGCGGAGCTGTTCCCCACCAGCAGCCGCACGACGGCCATGTCGGTCGCCGACAGCGCTTCGAGCCTCGTGCTGGGCGCCTTCGGGCCCCTGCTGATCATCGCGCTCATCACGGCGACCCACGATCCCCTGGCGCTCGCGATCTACGTCTGCGGGGGCGCGGCGATCAGCGCCGCCACCTTGCTGACGGTGAGCGACGGGACGGGGAAGGCCCTGCGCACGTGATCGGCTTGGCGATCCTGGACGCACGTCCCTCCGGTCCTTGCGCCAAGTTCCGGACCCACCCCGACCCACGCCCGTCGACCAAAGACCGGCAGCACTCGAACATGAACAAAAGACAGACGCCATCACCCGGACGCGGCCTCCGGATTGGGCACAGGCGTGGATGCGGCCCACCAGCCCGTGAAGGGGTGGCGTCCTCGCAAGGCGCCGATAAGGTCGAGGAACCCGCAACCTATGGCGTGGTGCGCGCGTGCAACTCACCAGCCTGAGATACTTCTACGAAGCCGCGCAGCTGGGCTCGATGCGCGCGGCCGGCGAGAAGATGGGCGTCGCCGTCTCTTCGGTGAGCCGGCAGATCGCCCAGCTGGAAAGCGAGCTCGGCCTGGTCCTCCTCGAGCGGGGGCGCAGGACCATCAAGCTGACCGAAGCCGGCGAACTCGCCCTGGACTACTATCGCACCAGCCTCGCCGAGAAGGAGGTGTTCGACTCCAAGGTCCGCGACCTCAGGGGCATGAAGGCCGGCCGGGTGGACATCGCCGTTGGCGAGAGCTTCATCACCACCGCCTTCTCCGACATGCTGAACGGCTTCATCAACAAGCACGCGGGCGTCCAGGTCGTCTCGACCACGGCGGCCTCTTCGCTCGAACTCGTGAGGCTCGTCGCGGAGGACGAGGTGCACTGCGGACTGGTCCTGCAGACGCCGACCGACCCGCGCATCCGGGTCAAGGCCTGCGTGCCTCAGCCGATCGTCGCCCTCGCACGGCCGGACCACCCGCTCGCCGGGCGCGACCCCGTCCGGCTGAGCGACATCGCCCAGCATCGCGTCTGCCTGGTTCCCGACGGCTTCCTGACGCGTCAGGCGCTCACCCAGGCCGAGCGGCTGGAGGGCGTGTGGCTCCAGCCCGCGGTCACCACCAACTCGATCCAGCTCCTGAAGGAGATGGCCAAGTCCGGCGAGTGCCTCACGATCCTGCCGACGATCGCGGCTGTTCACGAGATCGAGAACGGGTCTCTGGCCGCGATCCCGTTCTCCACCGGCACGCTCGGGACCAACACCACCTGCCTGATCACCCGGGTCGGGCGTCAGCTTCCGGCCCCGGCGCTGCGCATCCTGTCGGTGATCGAGTTCAACCTCCGCAAATGGGCGGCCATCGGTCAGCCCGAGACGGAGGACGTCGGCGAGCCCGCCCTGTATCTGCAGGGGCGCTCCGGCGCGACCCGCGCAAGCGGGGGCGACTGCGGGGCCGATCGCCGCCGCGCCTGACGTCGACGCCGCCTCCCGACGGCCGTCCGCATTGCGCATCCCGCAACGAAATCCCGGATCGCGTCGCTTGCACGCCGAGGGCCGCTCCTCCGATGAAGGGGGCGAGAGGGAGCGGCATGAAGCGCTACAGGATCGCGGTGGACATCGGGGGCACCTTCGTGGACTCCATCGCGTTTGATCGGTCCGGCCCGACCCGGCTTGCGAAGGCGTCCACCACGCCGGCTGAACCGGAGCGCGGCGTCCTGGAAGCGCTGAAGCGCCTGGACGTCGATCTGGCGGACGTCGAGGTCCTCGTCCACGGCACCACGCTCGGGCTGAACGCTGTCATCGAGCGTCGCGGGGCGTTGACCGGGATCATCACCAACGCCGGCTTCCGCGATATCTTCGAGATCGCGCGGACGAACGTGCCGCCGGGGAGCATGTACGACTTCGCCTACCAGCCGCAGCCGCCCCTCGTCGCCCGCCGGCATCGCTTCGGCGTCGAGGGACGGCTGGACGCCGACGGCGAGGAGGTGACGCCGCTGGACCTGGACGGGGTCCGCCGCGCGGCCGGCCAGCTGGCGGCGACGGGGGTCGAGGCGGTGGCGGTCTGCGTCCTGCACGGCTATCGCAACCCGGACCACGAGCTCCGGGCGGCCGACCTCATCCGGCGGGAGTTCCCGTCGCTCGCCGTCTCCCCCGCCGCCGAGATCACCCGCGAGTACCGGGAGTTCGAACGGACCGCGACGGCGGTGCTCGACGCCTACATCAACCCGATCTTCAACGCCTACGTCGGCAAGCTGGAGGACGCGCTCGCGGCCTCGGGCTTCGACGGCCGCTTCCTCGTCATGCGCTCGAGCGGCGGGGCCATGACCGCCTCCACCGCTCGGCGTGCGCCCCTCCACACCGTGATGTCGGGGCCGGCGGGCGGGATCGTCGGCGCAGCCCACCTCGCCCGCGTCCTGGGCAGGCCCAAGCTCCTGACCCTCGACTATGGAGGAACCAGCCTGGACGCCAGCGTGATCGAGGACGGCGCCCCCCTCGTGATGCACGAGACCGCGCTGGAGCATCTCCCGGCGCTGATCCCGATCTTCGACGTGCGCTGCATCGGGGCCGGCGGCGGGTCGATCGCCTGGGTGGAGGAAGGCCTGCTGCAGGTCGGGCCCAGAAGCGCGGGCGCCGATCCCGGCCCCATCGCCTACCGCCGCGGCGGCGTGGAGCCGACCACCACCGACGCCGCCTTGATCCTCGGCTATCTCGACCCCGACGCCTTCCTGGGCGGCGCGCTGAAGCTGGACGCGGCGGCGAGCCTGGAGGGCATGCGGAGGCGCGTGGCCGACGCGCTCGGCTGCTCGGTGGAGGAGGCCTCCGCCGGCGTCTTCGACGTCCTGGCGGCGCGCACCGCCGGCGCGATCCGGGAGATCACGGTGGAGCGGGGCCGTGATCCGAGCGAGTTCTCCATCCTGGCCTTCGGCGGCGCCGGGCCGATGATCGCGCCCCTGATCGCGCGGGAGGTGAGCAACGCCGAGCTGATCGTGCCGAACGCGCCCGCCGTCTTCTCCGCATGGGGCATGCTGATGTCGGACGTGGTCGCCGACCTCGCCCAGACCGACATCCGCATGCTCGATGAGACGGAGCGCCCGGCGCTCGAAGCCGGCTTCGTGGAGCTGGAGCACGGCGTGCGCCGCGCCCTGGTCGGTCAGGGGGCGGCGGCGGACGAGCAGGTCCTAGAACGCTTCCTGGAGTGCCGCTACCTCGGCCAGGAGCACACCCTGGAGGCGCCCGTCGGCGCGCCCCTCGACCTCGGCGGCGTCACCGCCGCGTTCGGCGCGCTCCACCGCGACCGCTACGGCCACGCCATGCAGGGCGCGGTCCAGGCCGTCACCCTCCGGGTCCGCGGCAGCGGGCGGCTGCCCAAGCCGGAGCTGGTCCGCCTGCCCCCGGCGGAGGGTCCGGTGG
>CAXUCS010000272.1:0-4142 GCA_964249365.1 uncultured Caulobacteraceae bacterium
GCACGACGATCCCGACCAAGCCGCCCGGCGTCGACTACGCCCTCACCGACCTGGGGCGGGAGGTGCTGGACCCGGTGCGCGCCCTTGCGGGCTGGGCGCTTGGCCGCCTCGGCAGCATCGAGGACGCCCGCCAGCGGTACGACGCGGGAGAGCCTCGGTAATCACCGGTTCGCGACTTACCTCCGCGACTGTTCATCGCGTCCGCTTCCCAACAGCCAAGCCCGCGGGGAGAGACGGAGCCGCTGACCCGTGCTCTGCGCCCAGGTACTAAACCGCTCGCGCGGTAGGAGTATTCGGCCAGTGTAGGTAAGTGGCGGGAGCCTCCTGTCTGAAGAGGAACGTGGGTGGGCCACGTCCTCTCCAAGACGGGAGACGAGTGATGACCGAAGCCGCCATCAACCCGCTGCGGCGCAGGATGATCGAAGACATGACCGTGCGCAACCTCAGCGAAGGGACGCAGCGGGTCTACATCGGGTCTGTCCGGGCCTGCTGCCGTTACTGCAACAAGCAGCCCGGCGAGCTGACCTTCGAGGATGTACGGTCGTTCCGACTGCAGCTGGTGGAGAGCGGCCTGGCCCCGGGCAGCGTCAATGGCGCCATGGTGGGGCTGCGGTTCTTCTTCCGCGTGACGCTCGGCCGGCCCGAGGCGCTGAACTACATCCCCATGGCTCGAGAAGCTCAAAGGCTCCCAACAATCCTGAGCCAAGCAGAGGTCACGCGTCTGCTGGAGGCCGCGCCGGGGCTGAAGTGGCGCACTGCGCTCAGCGTGGCCTATGGCGCGGGCCTGCGCGCCTCGGAGGTGGTGGCGCTGAAGGTCGGCGACATCCACAGCGAGCGGATGCGGATCCGGGTCGAGCAAGGCAAGGGCCGCCGTGATCGCGATGCGCTGCTCTCGCCCCAGCTACTGCGGATGCTGAGGGACTGGTGGAAGACATCCCGGCCACAGGTCTGGCTGTTCCCCAACCGGCTGAGCGGCTTCGAGCACGTGACGCCCCGTTCGCTCAACCGCGCCTTCCACGTGGCCGCCAGGCAGGCCGGCATCACCAAGCCTGTCTGCCTGCACACCCTGCGGCACTGCTTCGCCACCCACCTGCTGGAGCAGAAGGTGGACGTGCGCGCCATCCAGGTCCTGCTCGGCCACAAGAAGCTGGAGACAACGGCGGTCTACACCCACGTTGCGGCCAAGACCCTGGACGGGATCGCCAGCCCGCTGGATCTGCTGGGGCTGAGACCGCCGCCGGCGTAACGGCTGGTCGGGCCATTGCGCCCGGCTCTGGAGGTCGCCGACGTCTTCCGCGCTTATGGACCGGCGTGGCGACGTGCCCATGCCGGCCACATCAGCCTTGGCCAGCTGAAGGTCATGTCGGCGATCGAGGCCTGCCGCACGGCGGAGCTCGGCGGCCATGTCGAGCGATGCGAGGACTGCGCCCACGTACGCGTAGCCTATAACTCCTGCCGCAACCGCCACTGCCCCAAGTGCCAGGGCGCGGCGGCGAACGCATGGCTGGAGGCGCGCAAGGCTGAGCTCCTGCCTGTGCCCTACTACCACGTGGTCTTCACCGTCCCGGGCGAGATCGGCGACATCGCCTACCAGAACAAGGCCGTGGTCTACGACATCCTGTTCAAGGCGGCGTCGGAGACGCTGCTGACCATCGCCGCGGACCCCAAGCACCTGGGCGCCCGGATCGGCGTGACCGCGGTCCTGCACAGCTGGGGCTCGGCCATGACCCACCATCCCCATGTCCACTGCATCGTCCCCGGCGGCGGCCTATCGGCGGATGGCCAGAGCTGGGTGTCGTGCCGGCCGCGCTTCTTCCTGCCCGTGCGGGTGCTCTCGCGCCTGTTCCGGCGGCTGTTCCTGGATCGGCTCGCCGCCGCCCACGCCGAGGGACGCCTCGGCTTCTTCGGCGATCTTGCGGGCCTCGCCGAGCGCGCCGCCTTCACCGCTCGCCTGGCCCCGCTGCGCCGGCGCGAGTGGGTGGTCTTCGCCAAGCGCCCGTTCGCGGGACCCGAGGCGGTGCTGGCCTATCTCGCCCGCTACACCCACCGGGTGGCGATCTCCTCCAGCCGGCTGGTCAGCCTGGACGCGCACGGCGTCACCTTCGGATGGAAGGACTACCGCGCCAACGGCGAGGCCCGGCGCAAGCTCATGACGCTCAGCGCCGACGAGTTCGAGGCGGACGCCTTCAGGCCTGAGACCTATGCTTTCGCGCTGCGAGGCCAGGACGCGGTCATCTCGGCGCTGGGGGTGAGCGGGTTCAGGAACTCGCTCAAGCCCATGACCTTCCACGTCGACACCGCCCGCTTGATCTTGGGTGCGATGAGCGAAGCGGGTGTTGGCCGCTATCTTGGCATGTCGTCGGTGGGCGTGCTCAAGGAGCCGGACACCCCGTTCTGGTACCGCCTGCTCGTGAAGCCGTTGCTGCGACACAAGTACGCCGACATGCGCATGATGGAGGAGCTGGTCCGCGAGGCCCCGCTTGCCTGGACGCTGGTGAGGCCGGTCCAGCTCGTCGATGGCGCCTTCACCAGAAGCTATCGGGTCAACCTTTCCGGTGAACTGCCCAGGGGCGCTAAAGTCTCGCGAGCCGACGTCGCATCCTGCATCGTTCAGTTGATTGCGGACGAGAGCGCTGAACGCAAGTCGGTCGCAGTGTCTTACTGACGGCTACCTAACCTTTAATAAATCTACGTGTAGGTTCTAGTACGGCCACCAGCGCGGTAAGGTCAACTTGAGTTGCGCTTGGGAGTCGAAAGTCGTTATACGACGATACCATAGCTTAGAATTGTGATGGATCGGTTCGGTTGACTCACCCTGTCCTGACACCGAGAAAGCCGGCCATGATCGGGCTCATCATCGACCAGCGCCGCAAGGACCTCGGCGGGTTCGAGGTGGGGCGCGTGCTGCCCTGGGCGAAGCGGCGCATGGTCGGCCCCTTCGTGTTCTTCGACCACATGAGCCCGGCGGACTTCGCCCCCGGCCTGCCCCGCAGCGTGGACGTGCGGCCGCACCCCCATATCGGGCTCTCCACCGTGACCTACCTGTTCGAGGGCGAGATCATGCCGCGACAGCGTCGGCTCCGTCCAGCCGATCCGGGCGGGTGAGGTGAACTGGATGACGGCCGGCCGCGGCGTCACCATTCCGAGCGCTTCGAGAAGGGCCGCCTCCGGGGCGACCGGCTGCACGGCATCCAGGCCTGGGCGGCCCTGCCCGAGGCTGACGAGGAGATGGCGCCCGCGTTCAGCCACCACGGCGTCGAGGACCTGCCGTGCTACGAGGAGCGCGGCCTGTCCGCCCGGCTGATCCTGAGACGGGCGTTCGGGGCGCAGGCTCCCGCGCCCACCCGCTCGCCGATGTTCTACGGGCACTGGGCGCTGCAGCCGGGCGCGGTCGCCGCCGTGCCGAACGACTATCCCGAGCGCCGCCTACGTCGCCATGGGCGCGGTGGAGATCGAAGGCCAGACCCTGGGCCCGGGCAGGATGGCCGTGTTCGTTCCCGGCGGGCAGGTCGCGGTCAGGGCGCTGGAGCCCTCCACCGTGATGCTGCTGGGCGGCGAGCCCGTGGGCGAGCGCTTCGTGGAGTGGAACTTCGTCTCCTCCTCGCGCGACCGCATCGAGCAGGCCAAGGCCGACTGGCGCGCCGGCCGCATGACGCTGCCCGACGAGGACAGCTCAGAGTTCATCCCCCTGCCGCCCGACCCGTCCCCGCCCGCCAATCCCATGAGCTGACGCACGGCCCCGAGACCCGCCCGGCCGAGTAGATGCACGAGACGCGGCCGATGCGCCCGGAGCGGACTCTGACCTTCTGCCGGAAACGCGACATTTGCCAAGCCCGATCAAGGCGGTCTCGACCGGGGGGCCGAAGGCGGACACCGGGTCAAGCGAACTCGCCGACTCAGCCGTGGACCGGACAATAGCGAAAAGGCCGATGCCTGGAGCAGAGCGACGGACGGCGCGAGCCACAGCCGTCGAAGAGCTTGTCTCGCACAAGCAGCTATCGCATTCTGTGCTGTAGCACTGACTGCACCAGTGGCGCTCCGGCGACGCCGCATCTAACACTCAGGCCTGCGGCGTCGCTGCCGCTACATCAGCGCGAGACTGGAACAGGATGACAGATGTCGCTGAAGCCCCTGACCCTCCT
>CAXUCS010000273.1:0-4140 GCA_964249365.1 uncultured Caulobacteraceae bacterium
CCGCCTACTGGAACGGCAAGCGGCTGAACATCATCGACACCCCCGGCCACGTGGACTTCACCATCGAGGTGGAGCGGTCCCTGCGCGTGCTGGACGGCTGCGTCGCGGTGCTCGACGGCAACCAGGGCGTGGAGCCGCAGACCGAGACGGTGTGGCGCCAGGCCGACCGCTACGACGTCCCGCGCATCGTGTTCGTCAATAAGATGGACAAGACGGGCGCCGACTTCGACATGTGCCTGGCCACCATCCGCGACCGGCTGGGCGTCAAGGCCGTCCCCATCCAGCTGCCCATCGGCTCGGAGACCAACCTGAAGGGCCTCGTCGACCTCGTGCGGATGAAGGCGGTGGTCTGGGACTCCGAAGGCCTGGGCGCCAACTACCACGACGAGGAGATCCCGGCCGACATGGCCAAGGCGTGCGAGGAAGCGCGCGAGTACATGGTCGAGAACGCGGTGGAGCTCGACGACGAGGCGATGGAGGCCTACCTCGGCGGCGAGCAGCCCTCGGAGGCCGTGCTCAAGCGCTGCATCCGCAAGGCGGTGCTCACGGGCGCCTTCTACCCGATCCTGTGCGGCTCGGCGTTCAAGAACAAGGGCGTGCAGCCGCTGCTGGACGCGGTGGTCGACTACCTGCCCTCGCCGGTGGACATCCCGCCCACCAAGGGCATCGACTACAAGACGGAGGCGGAGGTCACCCGCCGCGCCGCCGACGACGAGGCGCTGTCGGTGCTGGCGTTCAAGATCATGGACGACCCGTTCGTGGGCTCGCTCACCTTCTGCCGCATCTACTCCGGCAAGCTGGAGACCGGCATGGGGCTGCTCAACTCGACGCGCGACAAGCGCGAGCGGGTGGGCCGGATGCTGCTCATGCACTCCAACAACCGCGAGGACATCAAGGAGGCCTACGCCGGCGACATCGTCGCCCTGGCCGGGCTGAAGGACACCCGCACGGGCGACACCCTGTGCGACCCGACCAAGAGCCCGGTGATCCTGGAGAAGATGAACTTCCCCGCGCCCGTCATCGAGCAGTCCATCGAGCCCAAGTCCAAGGCCGACCAGGAGAAGCTGGGCGTCGCGCTCGGCAAGATGGTCGCGGAGGACCCGAGCTTCACCGTCTACACCGACCCGGAGTCGGGCCAGACGATCATGAAGGGGATGGGCGAACTTCACCTGGACATCAAGGTCGACATCCTGCGCCGCACCTACAAGGTGGACGCCAACATCGGCGCGCCCCAGGTGGCCTACCGCGAAAGCCTCGGGCGCAAGGCCGACATCGACTACACCCACAAGAAGCAGACCGGTGGCACGGGCCAGTTCGCCCGCGTCAAGATCGTGTTCGAGCCGGGCGAGGAGGGATCGGGCTTCCAGTTCCAGTCCACCGTCATCGGCGGCACGGTGCCCAAGGAGTTCATCCCCGGCGTCCAGAAGGGGCTGGAGTCGTCCAAGGACAACGGCCTCCTTGCCGGCTTCCCGGTGATCGACTTCAAGGCGACGCTCTACGACGGCGGCTACCACGACGTGGACTCCTCCGTGCTGGCGTTCGAGATCGCGGCCCGCGCCGCCTTCCGCGAGTTGCGGGAGAAGGCGTCGCCCAAGCTGCTCGAGCCGATCATGAAGGTGGAAGTGCTGACGCCCGACGAGTACATGGGCGACGTGATCGGGGACCTGAACAGCCGCCGCGGCCAGATCCAGGGCACCGAGACTCGGGGCAACGCCCAGGTGGTGACGGCCTTCGTGCCGCTCGCCAACATGTTCGGCTACATCTCGTCGCTGCGCTCGTTCAGCCAGGGACGCGCCCAGTATTCCATGCAGTACGACCACTACGAACCGGTGCCGCAGGCCGTCGCCGACGAAGTGATCAAGAAGTACGCCTAATCCCCAACCCGAAGAAGCCAAAGCCCTTCGGGGCCTGGAGCTAGAGAAGAATGGCCAAGGAAAAGTTTCAACGTAACAAGCCGCACTGCAACATCGGCACGATCGGTCACGTCGACCACGGCAAGACCACGCTGACGGCCGCCATCACCATGACTCTGGCGAAGTCCGGCGGCGCGGTCGCGAAGAAGTACGACGAGATCGACGCGGCGCCGGAAGAGAAGGCGCGTGGCATCACCATCAACACCGCCCACGTGGAATACGAGACGGCCAACCGCCACTACGCCCACGTCGACTGCCCAGGCCACGCCGACTATGTGAAGAACATGATCACCGGCGCCGCCCAGATGGACGGCGCGATCCTGGTCTGCTCGGCCGCCGACGGTCCCATGCCCCAGACCCGGGAGCACATCCTGCTCGCCCGCCAGGTCGGCGTGCCCGCGCTCGTGGTCTTCCTCAACAAGGTCGACATGGTCGACGACGAGGAACTCCTGGAACTGGTGGAGATGGAGGTGCGCGAACTCCTCTCCTCCTACGACTTCCCCGGCGACGACATCCCGATCACCAAGGGCTCCGCCCTGGCCGCCGTCGAGGGCAAGACCCCCGAGATCGGCGAGAACGCCGTGCTCGCCCTTATGGCGACGGTGGACGAGTACATCCCGCAGCCGGAGCGTCCCAAGGACAAGCCGTTCCTGATGCCGGTGGAGGACGTGTTCTCCATCTCGGGCCGGGGCACCGTGGTCACCGGCCGCATCGAGCGCGGCCTGGTGAAGGTCGGCGAGGAGGTCGAGATCATCGGCATCCGCGCCTCGCAGAAGACCACCTGCACGGGCGTCGAGATGTTCCGCAAGCTCCTGGACCAGGGCGAGGCGGGCGACAACGTCGGCATCCTGCTCCGCGGCACCAAGCGGGAAGATGTCGAGCGCGGCCAGGTGCTGTGCAAGCCGGGTTCCATCACGCCTCACACCAAGTTCATGGCCGAGGCCTACATCCTGACCAAGGAAGAGGGCGGGCGCCACACCCCGTTCTTCTCCAATTACCGGCCCCAGTTCTACTTCCGCACCACCGACGTGACCGGAACGGTGAAGCTGAAGGAAGGCGTGGAGATGGTCATGCCCGGCGACAACGCCGAGCTGGAGGTCTCGCTCCACGTCCCGATCGCCATGGAGGAAAAGCTCCGTTTCGCCATCCGCGAAGGCGGCCGCACCGTCGGCGCCGGCGTGGTGTCGAAGATCCTGGAGTAGCCCTTCACAGGCGGCCGCAAGCCGCCTGAGCCTGAGACCTCAGAGCCGCTGCCGACTTGCCTCGGTGGCGGCTCTATTCATATGCGTCGCCGTCCTTCGAAGGCTGTGGTCGGGTATGGCGAGCGACGGCTTGAAGACGGCGGCTTGGCCGGTGCAACCCGTTTCGACGCGGCGAGTTGTCACAGGCGAGTGGATCACTTCCGTCTCGACAGGGACAAAACCATGTTTCGCCGTACGCTCCAGGCCGCCAGCGCCGCAGCCCTCCTCGCCGTCACCGCCTCACCGGCCTTCGCCCAGACCTCGGCGCCGGCCAAGGTGACCGTAGCCTTGACGCCTCCGCCGCCGGCCTCCACCGGCATCGTGGACGTGGCCGCCTGGCGCACCGCCTATGTGGACGAGAGCCACGCGGTGCCGATCGGCGCCAGCGACAAGGGCGTGGAGTACGGCGTCCCCGGCAGCTTCTCCATCACCCCCGAAGGCACGGTAAAGGGCTGGATGCGCTGGGAGCAGTTCGGCCCCACCCGCGCAGGGGAGGACGACACGCGATCGTTCACCCAGCTGATCGAGGTGGATTGCCGAGGCGGGCGTGGGCGGCTCCTGGCGCTCGACCTATACCCCTACAACAACCTGCAAGGCTCGCCCCGCCACGTGGACGCCCAGGCCGCCGAATGGGCCTACAGCCGTCCCGGCTCGGTCCTGGAGCAGAACATCTCGCTGATGTGCTCCACGGCCAAGGCGGCGCTTACGACCGCCATCGCACAGGCGGCGCAGGCCCAAGGCTCGGCGGGGCCGTCCTCCTCGCTTGCCGCCCTGAGAGCCCCGCAATAAGTCTCGGCTGGAGCGGTCCCGCGCACATCGCGGAGGCCGCTCTTCAAGGTTAGGAAGCCGTTCAGCATACCCTTTCGCGAACGCTTCAGCTGTTTCGGCGATGGTCTTCTCGAGGCGCAAAATGCGCCTGGAAGGACTGGAAATGTCGCTGAACAGCATCAACACGAACATGGGCGCCATGGTGGCGCTGCAGACGC
>CAXUCS010000274.1:0-4137 GCA_964249365.1 uncultured Caulobacteraceae bacterium
ACGCGGAAACGGCTGGCCCGGACGCAGGCGGGAAGGGCGGCTCGGGGCGTGACCTGCCCCTGTTCCCTCCCTTCGCCGGCATGACCCGGATCAGGTTCGGCGGATCGCGGGCTCGCCCGCCTCTCAGCCGCCCAGGCGCGGCCCTCCGGAGAACGGGAACACACTGGGCGGCGCGGCCGGTGGCGTCAAGCGCGGCCGCAGCCGGCGATCGCAGGGCGGCTCTGGCCCTCCCAGCCGCGAGCCGCTAATCGCGGCGCCATGAGGGCGGCTCCATGACCCACGTCGACCAGCCGACCGGCGGCCCTGCGGGCCGGCGCACCCTTTATCCGGAAAACGAGCCGTTCGAGACGGGCGTGCTCGACACCGGGACGGTCCACCAGGTCCATTACGAGACCTGCGGCGCGCGCGACGGCCGCCCCTGCGTGATCCTGCACGGCGGCCCCGGCGGGGCGGTCAACCCCACCATGCGCCGCTTCTTCGATCCCTCGCGCTGGCGCATGACCTTGTTCGACCAGCGGGGCTGCGGCCGCTCGCAGCCGAACGCGCGGCTGGAGGACAACACCACCTGGGATCTTGTGGCCGACATCGAGAGCTTACGCGAGCGGGCGGGGGTGGAGCGCTGGACGGTGTTTGGCGGCTCCTGGGGCTCCACGCTGGCGCTCACCTACGCCGCCACCCACCCCGAACGGGTGAGCGCGCTGATCCTGCGCGGCGTCTTCCTCCTGACCCGGCGCGAGCTGCACTGGTTCTACCAGGAGGGCGCGTCCATGCTGTTCCCCGACGCCTGGGAGCGCTTCCTCCAGCCGATCCCGCAGGCCGAGCGAGGCGACCTGCTGGCGGCCTACCACCGCCGCCTGACCCACGACGACCCGGCGGTGCAGGCGCAGGCCGCGGCCGCCTGGAGCCGCTGGGAGGGCGACACCTTGTCGATCCGCGGCCCGGAGGCCCGCCCCGCGAAGTTCAACGAGGAGGCCTTCGCGGTCGCCTTCGCCCGCATCGAGTGCCACTACTTCAGGAACGCCGGCTTCTTCGCCCACGACGGCTGGCTCCTGGACCAGGCGCCGCGCCTGCGCGCCATCCCGACCTGGATCGTCCAGGGCCGCTTCGACGTGGTCACCCCCATGGACTCGGCCTGGCGGCTGAAGTCCGCCTGGCCCGAAGCCCGCTTCGAGATCGTCTGGGACGCCGGCCACGCCTCCACCGAACCGGGCACGATCAGCGCGCTGGTGCGGGCGACGGATGCGGCGCTGGGGGTGTGAGGCGCTCCGCAGATTTGGCTGCAACCGAAGGCAGACGAAGGCTGTCAGGTCGGCGATTCCTATTTTACTCGGAAGCGAAACTCTGATCCGGCATCTTCCTAGCGCAGCAGTTCCGTATCAGAACTGTCGCTTCTTGCTCAGGTATCTCCCGCACGCCGTTGGTGCTGACCAGCCTTAATCCCACTCCGTAGTTTCCTGCTAGCCTGACGTGAGAGTCAACAACGAAGTAGTAGGTGCGTCCGCTTGCGAGTCTCACATCGCGGTCATAGTCCGGCTGCTTAGCCAGCAAAAACCAGTGTATGCCAAGCTGGTGCGCCCCGGATGCGACGCTGATTTCAGCATAGCTATGCTGCCATAGCGAAACCGCTTTCTTATCATCCAGCAGTATGTTGGCTGGGAAGAGGAGGGGTTCGGCTTGGTCTCGAATTATGAATAACTTGGCCTGACCTGCAGGGGTGACTGCAGCGCGACCGGATGGAGCCGGCGCTAAGGCCGACGACCTGCTTGGTTCTGCGGCCGCGGGTGGGGTGACGAGCGCATTAGGTGGTGAATTGTCCGTAAGCATATCGCATGGTACGCCAAGCGATGCGGCGGTTCTCTGCTTGTCTATATCGCAAGGCGTCGTACTTGCTGCCGGAAGCGCCGGAGCCTCCTGCCAGTCTGCTGCAAGGGTCTTCATTGGACTTGTTATCACGCCCACGACCAGCAGCATCGCTCCCGCGATACCTTTCCGGACAATCATGCCTCGTCCCGCTTACGGCCTACATGCGTTTAACTCTAGCTGTATGGAGATTAAGGCTTCATTTCTAGGATCTCATCGCCGGTTGCGGATTGATGCGAGCAAGGCTATGTCAGTAGTGCAGCTGACACTGGGCGATCTCCAGGCGCTTGTTGTCGCCGGAGCCGGCGACGCGGTAGTACCGGGTGATCCACCGCAACCACCAGCCCTTCAGCTCGAAGCGGAGCGGCTCCGGCTCGCCTGAGCCGGTGAAGGGGTGGCGCCGGCATTCCTCGATGAGGCCGTTGACCTTTTCAAGGAGCTTGGGGTCGTCTCCTGCCAGAAGAGATAGTCCGCCCACGCCCGCTCCGAAGATGACTTTTACGGCTCGATTAGCTGGTGCTCCTCACCTCCGCCGGCTTCGAGCTCGGCGATCGACTCGCGCAGCGCCTGCGCGTTCGCCGGCGTGGAGAGGAGGTGCATGGTCGCCTCCATGGCGTTCCAGTCCTCAAGCGACACCATCACCACCGAGCGCATCTTGCGGCGGGCCACGAGCACCGGGACGTGGTCGTCGATGACCCGGTCCATCACCGACTTCAGGTTGGCGCGGGTCTCTGAGAAGGTCAGGACGTCCATAGAAGTACTCCTCGTCACGGGTATGTACCGGCCAGGTACGCCGATCAAGCCGAGCGCACGCCCGGCTTGACTTTCGGCCGCCAAAGCCTGATGTGACTATCACGTCGAGGCTTCTCGTCCCGGCGTGATGGCGCTCCAGCCGCGTGGGGGTCTGGTCAGCCGGGCCCGCCTGTTGAGCGCCCTGACACTTCCGAACACGATCGCCCAGGCACGCGGGGCGCTCCCCTACTTCAAGCGCCCCGGGCGCGACCGATGCGTTCGGCCGCCGTGGGCCGCGCCTGCGCGAAAGACCTCATGACCCAGTTCGCCGACCTCGGCCTCGACCCCCAGCTCCTCAAGGCGCTGAAGGCCCAGGGTTACGAGACCCCCACCCCCATCCAGGCCAAGGCCATCCCGCCGGTGATGGAGGGGCGTGACCTCCTCGGCATCGCCCAGACCGGCACGGGCAAGACCGCCGCCTTCGCCCTGCCCATCCTGCATCGCCTCGCCGCCGACCGGAAGCCCGCGCCCCGGCGCGGCGCCCGGGTGCTGGTGCTGTCGCCGACGCGCGAGCTCGCCACCCAGATCGCCGAAAGCTTCAAGACCTACGGCGCCCACCTCGGCTTCACGGTCGCGACCGTCTTCGGCGGCGTGAAATACGGGCCCCAGATGCGCGCGCTGGCCGCGGGCGTCGACGTGCTGGTGGCCACGCCCGGCCGCCTGATCGATCACCTCGGCGAGAAGACCGCCACCTTAAGCGAGGTGGAGGTGTTCGTGCTAGACGAGGCCGACCAGATGCTGGACCTCGGTTTCCTCGTGCCGATCAAGCGGATCGTGGCCCACCTGCCCAAGGCCCGCACAAACCTCTTCTTCTCCGCCACCATGCCGGGCGAGATCGGCCGGCTGGCCGACGAGCTGCTCAACGACCCAGTGAAGGTGTCGGTCGCGCCGCAGTCGACCACCGCCGAGCGGGTCGAGCAGCGGCTGATCTTCGTCCAGGCGGAACATAAGCGCGAGCTCCTGGCCGAGCTCTTCGCCGACGCCAAGCTCTCGCGCACTCTGGTTTTCACCCGCACCAAGCGGGGCGCCGACCGGGTCGCCAAGCACCTGGAAGGCGCGGGCGTGCCGGCCCAGTCCATCCACGGCGACAAGAGCCAGGGCCAGCGCGAGCGGGCGCTCGCCGCCTTCAAAGCCGGCCAGTGCCGCGCGCTGGTCGCCACCGACATCGCCGCACGCGGCATCGACATCGACGCGGTCAGCCACGTGGTCAATTTCGAACTGCCGAACGTGCCGGAGTCCTACGTTCACCGCATCGGGCGGACCGCGCGGGCGGGGGCGTCCGGCTCGGCCATCAGCCTGTGCGCCGACGACGAGCGGAACCTCCTCCGCGACATCCAGAAGCTGACCCGACAGACCATCCCGACCGAAGACCGCCGCCGCGACCCCGGTCTCGCGGTCATGGCCAAGGCGACCAGGCTCGCCGGCGGCGACAAGGTGGAGCGCGAGGAGCGGGTGGGCGACGGCCCGCGCGGGGGCCGTCCCGCG
>CAXUCS010000275.1:0-358 GCA_964249365.1 uncultured Caulobacteraceae bacterium
AGACGCCTCGCGCGCCACCCGACACGCGCCTGCCTCCACCCCCATCCCCGACCCGTCCCCCATCGAGGGGGAAGGGAGGTGAAGAGCGGCCGCCGTGCCTGAGCGGGACGACGCGCCCGAGCCTGCCTCACGAGGCGGCCTTGACCAGGTCCAGCGTCTGGGCGCGGGCGAGGCGGGAATAGAGGCCGCCGCGGGTGGTCAGCGCCGCGTGGTCGCCGACCTCCACCACCCGCCCGTCGGCGACGGCGGGAAAGCCGTATTGCGTCGCCCAGACGGACGCCGTGAACTCCTCGCGGAAGGTGAAGTCGCCGGCCTTGAAGCCCTCGAAGGCGATCTTGCGGTCGGCGTAGTACTCGTA
>CAXUCS010000275.1:368-4120 GCA_964249365.1 uncultured Caulobacteraceae bacterium
GGAGCGTGGTGCGCCCCGCCATCAGCCGCTCCAGCGCCTGCTGGACCTTGGCCTCGCTCTCGGTGTCGAGCGCGCTGGTGGCCTCATCCAGCAGCAGGATGGGAGCGTTCTTCAGGAAGGCGCGCGCGATGGCGACCCGCTGACGCTGGCCGCCGGACAGGCGCGCGCCCGCCTCGCCCACCACCGTGTCGTAACCCTGGGGCAGCGACGTGATGAAGTCGTGGGCGGCGGCGGCCCGGGCGGCGGCCTCCACCTCCCCGTCCGATGCCTCGGGGCGGGCGTGGGCGATGTTGGCGCGAAGCGTGTCGTCGAACAGGAAGGGCTCCTGGGTCACCAGCGCGATGTGGTCGCGCAGCGAAGCGAGCGTGACGTCGCGCACGTCGGTCCCGTCCACGCTGACCCGCCCGCCGGTCACGTCGTAGAAGCGCGCGAGGAGGTTCAGGACCGTCGACTTGCCCCCGCCGGACGGGCCGACCAGCGCCACCGTCTCACCGCGCCGCGCTTCCAGCGAAACGCCGCGCAGCGCCGGCGCGTCCGGGCCGTAGTCGAAGTCCACCTGCTCCAGGCGGATGTGGGCGGCGGTGAGCTGGAGCGGGCGGGCCGAGGGGGCGTCCACCACCTCAGCGCGCACGTCCATGGCGCCCATCAGCCGGGCGGCGGCGGTCAGGCCCTCGGTGAAGACGGTCTGGAGGTTGGCGACCTGTCGCAGCGCCTGGGCGGCGGCCATCAGCGCGGCCAGGAAGGCCACGAACTGGCCGAGCCGGGCGTGGCCGCCGATCGCCTGGGAGCCGGCGTAGGCGATCACCGCGGCGACCACCAGCATGCTGACCGCCTCGGTCACCGGAGAGGCGGCCGCGCGCACGTTGGCGCCCTTGATGATGAAGCGCTGGCGGCGTGCGATCACGTCGGCGACCCGCGCCTGCTCATAGCGCTCGCGGTTGTCGATCTTGATCAGCTTGACGCCGTCCAGGCTCTCCATGACGGCGGTGGACAGGGCGGTGGTCTCCGCCATGGCGCCCTCCGCCGCCTTCCTGGTGGAGCGGCGGAAGCTGTTCAGCACCCCGGAGATGACGGGCGCGGCGCAGAGCACGCCCAGCGTCAGCTTCCAGTCCTGGAGCACCATGACCAGGAGGTTGGCGGCGACCGTCACCAGCGCCTGGGTGTAGTTCACCACGCCCGTGGTCGCCGCCTCGCGGATCAGGCCGGCATCGTAGAGGACCGAGGAGACGTGGGCGCCGGAGTGGCCGGAGCGGAGCCGCGCCAGGTCCGAATGGAGGAGCTTGCCGAACAGCTCCACCTGGATGTCGCCGACCATGCGGTGGCCGATGCCGTTGGTCAGCGCCGCCTGACCGATCTGGCAGGCTCCGCGGAGCAGGCCCAGCCCCACGATCAGCAGGCAGAGGAGGACGAGCTTGTCCCCCCGGTGCTGCTCGAAGATCAGCTTCACGATCGGGTTCAGGATGCCGGTCAGGGCGGCGGTGAGCCCCCCCACCACCACCGCGAGCGCGAGGGCGCCGGCGAGCCCCCGCCAGCGGGGCGCGAGATAGGTGCGGAACATGCGGAGCGCGACGTGCGGACGCCCGCCCGCCGCCCGCCTGCGGGACGCGGTCATGGAGGGTGGGCGTGGGTCCCGCGGGGGCCGGTGTCAAGCTCGGAACCTCTCCCGGCCTGAGGGGGAAGGGAGTAGGAAGCGGGCCATGCACGCGCCGGGCTACGACCTTTCGCGCCTCGCCGGGCGGGCGCGGGCCTACCGCGACCTCCTGTGGTTCGACCACGCCTATCTCCGGCTCGGCTTCCAGAACGCCCACTGGGTAGGGCCGGACCTGGTGCGGACCAACCAGCCCTGGCCGTTCCAGCTGCGCTGGTGGCGCGACCAGGGCCTGCGGACGGTGATCAACCTGAGGGGCGGCGGCTATGAGACGGGCTTCTACGTGCTGGAGCGCGACAGCTGCCGCCGGCTGGAGCTCAGCCTGGTCGACTTCGCCGTGGCGTCGCGCGAGGCGCCCACGTGCGCGCAGGTGAACGGGGCCGCGCGGCTCTTTCGCGAGATCGCCTACCCCGCCCTGATGCACTGCAAGTCGGGGGCGGACCGGGCGGGGCTGATGAGCGTGCTCTACGCCCACCTCCACCTCGGCCAGCCGCTCCGCCAGGCGCTGCGCGAGCAGCTCAGCCTTCGCACCCTGCATATCCGCCACGGCAAGACGGGCGTGCTCGACTATGTCTTCGTCCGCTACCTGCAGGACGGCGAGCCGGCGGGCCTGGGCTTCGTCGATTGGGTGAACAGCCCCGCCTATGATCCCGACGCCATCCGCGCCGACTTCCACCCGGGCCGCCTCGGCTCGCTCCTTACCGAGACCCTGCTTCAGCGGGAGTAGTCAGGGCGGCGCGAGATGGCGGAAGGCGGCGATCACCTCGCCATAGGCCGCCCGCTTGAAGGTCACCACCGTCTCCAGCGCCTCCCGGAGAGGCGCCCAGCGCCAGCTGTCGAACTCCGGATGGCTGTGGACCCCGAGGTCGACCTCGCTGTCGGCGCCCTCGAAGCGGAAGGCGAACCAGGCCTGCGCCTGGCCGACGAAGCCGCGGCTGCGCCCCAGCGCCTCGGGAGGGAAGTCGTAGGAGATCCAGGCCGGCGCGCGGTGGAGCAGGGTCACCGAGGTGATCCCCGTCTCCTCCTGGAGCTCGCGCCGGGCGGCCGCCTCCAGCGCCTCGCCCGCGTCCACTCCCCCTTGAGGGAACTGCCAGTTTAATGGCGCCGCCACCCCGTCCCGCCGCCCGAGCCACACCTGCCCCTGAGCGTTGAACACCACCATGCCGACGTTGCGGCGGTAGCGGGGGTCGTGGTCGCCGAGGGTCATCGCGGCACGGTGATGCCGCCCGGACGACAGGGCGGTCAAGACGCGCATCTTCTGCGCAAGCACGCAGGAGGTTCGCGCATGCACATCCCGATCAGCGAGGCGGAGGACATGCTCGAAGACCTGGTGCATCGGGCAGAGGGCGGCGGGCACGTGGTCCTGACGCGCGGCGGCAAACCGACCGTACAGCTGTCGCCCGTGTGCGGCGTTCCGACGCCGGAAGACCGGAGCTTTGCGCTCGACCGCGCGATGGCGGAAGCCGACCGGGTGCGCGAGCCGGGACCGTCCAGCGCCGAACTCCAGGACTGCCTCTACGACGAATACGGCCTACCGGCATGATCGCGGTCGACACGTCGGCCTTGATGACGGTCCTCCTGCGGAAGAGGGCTGGAGTCGCTGCTACGAACTTTTATGGGACCGATCGACCTGCATGTCCGCCGGCATGGCGATCGAGATCGTCGCGGTGGACGAAAGCCAGGCGCGGGCGATGGGAGACGCCTATCGCAGGTGGGGCAAGGGCCTGCACGCGGCTCACCTGAACTTGGGCGACTGCTTTGCCCACACGCTTGCCACGCGGCGCGGCCTGCCCCTGCTCTTCATCGGCGAAGATTTCACCAGGACGGACGTACGCAGGGCGCTTGAAGGCTAACGCCGCAGCACCGCCGAGGCGGGGGCGAGCTGGTAGCCGCGGCCCGGCAGGCCCTGGGCCCAGCGGGTGACCTGCTCCACGGTGACGGGATAGGCGAAGCCGGACCCGAGCGCCGAGCCGTGCTGGAGCGCGGAGGCCTCCAGGCCGAGGAGCGCGTGGTCGATGGACTCGGCGGAAAGCTGCTGGTCCACCACGGCGCCGGCCGACGCGCGCGGCACCCCCGCCCCCCGGCCGCCGGCCGAGCCGTCGTC
>CAXUCS010000276.1:0-4119 GCA_964249365.1 uncultured Caulobacteraceae bacterium
CCTCCACCGCGTTCCGCGGTCCCCCTCCCCCAGGGGGGGAGGATCAAGGGGCGGCGAGACTCGGGTAGGGGCTTGGCCCTAGAACGGGCCCATGGCCGAGCTCGCCCCCGACCTTTCCGAAGCCGACGCGGCCGCCGAGCTGGAGCGGCTGGCGCGCGCGCTCGCCGAGCACGACCGGCTCTACTACGCCGAACAGGCGCCGGCGCTCACCGACGCGGACTACGATGCGCTCAAGCGCAGGAACGCCGAGCTGGAGCGGCGCTTCCCCACGCTGGTGCGGCCCGACTCGCCTTCCCTGAAGGTCGGTTCGGCCCCGTCCTCCAGCTTCGCGCCGGTGCGCCACGGCCTGCCCATGCTCTCGCTGGACAACGCCCTGTCGCAGGGCGAGGTCGCCGACTGGGTCGCCCGCATCCGCCGCTTCCTCAAGCTCGACCCCGCCGAGCCGATCGCCTTCGCGGTGGAGCCCAAGGTGGACGGCCTGTCGGCGAGCCTGCGCTACGAGAAGGGCCGGCTGGTGCGCGGCGCCACGCGCGGCGACGGGCGCACCGGCGAGGACGTCACCGCCAACCTCCGCACGCTGGAGGACATCCCCGCGACGCTGGCCGGAGAGGGCTGGCCGGCCGTCATAGAGATCAGGGGCGAGGTCTACCTCGGCCATGCCGACTTCGCCGCCATGAACGCGGCGGCGGAGGCGGCGGGAGGGCGCACCTACGCCAATCCCAGGAACGCCGCCTCCGGTTCGCTCCGCCAGATCGACGCGGCCGTGACCCGCGCGCGCCCGCTGCGCTTCTTCGCCTACACCTGGGGCGAGGCGAGCGCGCCCTTCGCCGCCGCCCAGAGCGAGGCGCTGGAGCGGCTGCGCCGCTGGGGCCTGCCGGTCAGCGACCTCTCGCACCGGGTGGAGGGCGAGGCGGCGCTGGAGGAGGCCTACCGCCGCTTCGAGGCGGAGCGCCCCCGGCTCGGCTTCGACATCGACGGGGTGGTCTACAAGGTGGACCGGCTGGACTGGCAGGAGCGGCTGGGCTTCGTCGGCCGCCTCCCGCGCTGGGCGGTGGCCCACAAGTTCCCGCCCGAACAGGCCAGGACCGTCCTGAACGACGTGGAGATCCAGGTCGGGCGCACCGGCGCCCTGACGCCCGTCGCCAAGCTCGCGCCCATCACCGTCGGAGGCGTGGTGGTGCAGAACGCCACCCTGCACAACGCCGACGAGATCGCCCGCAAGGACATCCGCATCGGCGACACCGTGGTGATCCAGCGCGCCGGCGACGTCATCCCTCAGGTTGTGGAGGTGGTGGTGGAGGCCCGGCCGGAGGGCAGCCGCCCGTACGGCTTCCCGGAGGTCTGTCCCTGCCCGCTGAAGACGGCGGTGACGCGCGAGACCACCGCGGGCGGGGTGGAGACGGTGGTGCGCCGCTGCACGGGCGAGATGGCCTGCCCGTTCCAGCGGCTGGAGCACCTGAAGCTCTTCGTCGGGCGCAAGGCCTTCGACATCGAGGGGTTGGGGGAACGCCAGCTCGCCCTCTTCTACGACGAGGGGCTGGTGCGCGAGCCGGCCGACATCTTCCGCCTGGCCCGCGACGAGTCCAAGCTCGCCGTGCTGCGCGCCCGCGACGGCTATGGCGAGACCTCGCTGAAGAACTTGGTCGCGGCCATCGAGGCGCGGCGCACCATCGCGCTCGACCGCTTCATCTTCGCGCTGGGCGTGCGCCACGTGGGCGAGACCACCGCGGTGACGCTCGCGCGGGGCTACGGCTCGGCCGCGGCCTTCCTGGACGCCATGGACGCCCTGGCCCGCGGCGAGGAGGGGGCCGCGGAGGAGCTGGACGCCATGGACCAGGTCGGCGCCTCGGTGGTGGACGCCGCCCGCGCCTATTTCGCCGAGGCCCATAACCGCGACCGGGTGCAGGCGCTCGCCGCCGAGCTCCGGAGCGCGGACGCCGAGGCGCCGGCGGTCGACACCGCGGTCGCGGGCAAGGTGGTGGTCTTCACCGGCTCTTTGGAAACCCTCACCCGCGACGAGGCCAAGGCGCAGGCCGAGCGGCTGGGCGCCAAGGTCGCGGGCTCCGTGTCGAGGAAGACCGACATCGTGGTGGCCGGGCCCGGCGCCGGCTCCAAGCTGAAGCAGGCCGAAGCGCTCGGGCTGCAGGTGCTGAGCGAGGCGCAGTGGCTGACGCTTGCGGCAGGCGGCTGACCCGCGAGCGGTCCGCCCTGAACGGAAGCGGCGCCGGCACGTTCGACCGACGTATCCATAACAAGAGGGAGGTGTCGCCATGCTGAAGTCCGCCTTGATCGCCGCGTTGGCGGTCGTGACCACCGCGGGCGCGGCCGCCGCCTCGCCGGCCTCCGGCGCCTGGCGTTCGCCCACCCGCAACGGCCTCATCCAGATCTACGACTGCGGGACCGGCATCTGCGGCCGGGTCGAGGGCGGCGACGACATCAACGCCAACCCCGACGTGCGCGACCTCCACAACAAGGACGCGGCGCTGCGCAGCCGCCGCGTCAAGGGGCTGGTGATCATGACCGGCTTCAACGGCGGCCCGAGCGAGTGGACGGGCGGCAGCGTCTACGATCCCGACAGCGGCGCCACCTACCACGGCACGGTGACGGTGGTGGACGCCAACACCCTGCACCTGAAGGGCTGCATCTTCGGCCCGCTCTGCCGGACCGAGACCTGGACCCGCGCGCGCTGAGCATGACTCCGAGCGCCCGCTCCGGTAGATTACCGCCATGAGCGAGCCCGAGCGGTCCATCTTCGACGAACTGGACGAGATCGACCCGGAGATGGACGAGCGCCGCCTCGCCGAGGCGGAAGCGGACATCGCCGCCGGCCGGCTCGTCCCGCATGCCCGGGTGGTAGAATGGTTGATGTCCTGGGGAACCCCCGATGAATTACCCTGCCCCAAATGGGACGACTGAGATGGACGGAGGCGGCGCTCTCTGACGTCCGCCGGATCAGAGCCTATGTCGCGCAGGAGCGCCCGCTCGCCGCCGCGCGATTGGCGTCGCGTCTGATCGCCGCCGGCCAGACCCTCGCCACCATGCCTGACCGCGGTCGAAGGCTCGGTCGCGATCGGAGGGAGATTACCGTGATGTCTCCCTACCTGATCCGCTACCGGGTCGGACCCTCCGGCGACGTCCTCATCCTGGAGGTCCGGCACGGCGCCCGTGCGCCGGACTAGATCGCGGCGCAGGCGGTTTCCAGCCAGGCGCGCACGGCCGGCTCGACCCGCGGGCCGATCCTGGACAGCACCTCGCCATGGTAGCGGTCCAGCCAGGCGCGCTCGGCGGCGTCCAGCAGCGACGGCTCCACCAGCCGCCGGTCGATGGGGGCGAAGGTCAGGGTCTCGAAGCCGAGCATCTCGCGCTCGCCGCCGGGGATGGGGGCGGGCGGCGTGACCACCTGGAGGTTCTCGATCCGGATGCCGTAGGCGCCGGGCTTGTAGTAGCCGGGCTCGTTGGAGACGATCATGCCGGGCAGGAGCGCCACCGCGCTGGACTGGCGGGCGATCCGCTGAGGCCCTTCGTGCACGCCCAGGTAGCTGCCGACGCCGTGGCCGGTGCCGTGGTCGTAGTCCAGCCCGGCCGTCCAGAGCGCCTGGCGCGCCAGCACGTCCAGGGCCGACCCCGAGGTGCCGGCGGGGAAGCGGACGCGGGCCAGCGCGATGTGACCCTTGAGCACGCGGGTGAAGCGGTCGCGCTGCTCGGCGTCCGGCTCCCCCATCGCCACGGTGCGGGTGATGTCGGTGGTGCCGTCCTGGTACTGCGCGCCGGAGTCCACCAGGAGGAGCTGGCCGGGCTCCAGCCGGCGGTTGGTCCTGCGGGTGGGGCGGTAGTGGACGACCGCGCCGTTCGGTCCGGCCCCGGCGATGGTGTCGAAGCTCAGGTCCCGCAGCAGGCCGGTCGCCTCGCGCAAGGCTTCCAGCCGCGCCACCACCTCCATCTCGTCCGGCAGGCTCGCCTGCGCGTCGGTGGCCAGCCAGTGGAGGAAGCGCGCCACCGCGGCCCCGTCGCGCCCGTGCGCCTCGCGCGCGCCCGCGATCTCCGCCGGGTTCTTGCAGGCGCGGGGCAGGGCGCAGGGGTCGGCGGCGCGGACCAGCTGCGCGCCAGCCGCCTCCAGGG
>CAXUCS010000277.1:0-4113 GCA_964249365.1 uncultured Caulobacteraceae bacterium
AGCCACAGCCGGTCCACCGCGCCGCCGTCCGGGTCGACCAGGAGCGCGGAGCCGACCTTGACCACCACGCGCCGGGCGGCGGCGAGGCGGGCGGCCGCGGGCGTGGCGGGCTCCACCGTCATCCGTCCGTCGCCTCCACCACCGCCTGCACGGAGAGCGAGAAGGTGGGCGCACGGCCGATCACGCCGCGGTAGCGGTCCATCGCGGTGACCTCCTGGGGCGCGCGGTGGACCTCGTACAGCCGCCAGCCTTCCTCCAGGCCGAGAAGGCGACGGGAGGGTTCGCCGCCCCCTGCGTCGCCGCCGGCGGAGATCACGAAGGTCCGTCCGCCCGCCAGCGAGGCCGGGTCGATGCGCGCCACCGCCAGGCAGCCGGGCTCCTTTCCGCCCTTGGGGCCATCGATGGCGTCGAAGACCCACAGGTCGCGATGCTGGGCCGCCAGCCGCGTCCACCAGGCGGTGCGCGAATCGATGGCCAGCACCGCCACCGCGTTGCGGGTCGCGGCTCCGGCCAGGGCGTCCGCGGGGCTCTCCACCTCCAGGTAGCGGGGCGAGGAGCCGAAGCGGCGGCGCGCGTTGTCGAGCACATGGGCGGGGTCCGGGCCGCCCCAGACCAGGACCTCGAGCTGGCCCTGGCGCGCGAGGCCCGCGGCCATGATCTCGCGCCAGACGCCGAGCGCGAGCTGGCGGCAGTCCGGCTCGGCCTCGGCGAGAAGGCGCGAGATCACCCGCGCTTCCCGGTCGGGGCGCAGCTTCAGGGCGTTCACCGGACCGGCCGCCTTCGCCTGGCCGATCCGGCCGGCGAGGCGCATGCGGCTCTGGAGCAGGTGGAGGAGGCTGTCGTCGATGCGGTCGATCTCGGCGCGGAGTTCGTCGAGGCTGGGTGGATCGGGTGCGGTATCGTCGCCCGGGGCGGCGTCGGCGGGGATCATGGACGGGGCTTTCGTTGGGAGGGGTCGCGCGGAATGGGCGTCGCGCGCACGCACGGGATGGCCGCTCCGGTCAGGAGGCGGTCGCCGGCGGCTGGATCGAGGGAGCTTCGGAAGAGCGCCTGGGTCGATCGCCTCAGCCGGCGTAAAGAAAGCCCGGGTAATAGAACGGCAGCGCCCGAACGGTGAGTTCGTTCGACAGGAGGCCACGCGCAGGCATGGTCATGCTCCGGAAGGGCGCTGGGGCGGGTTTGCCGGGGAGGATGTGCTCCGAACCGGCTACGGAAGTCAATGCGCCCGATCCTCCTCCTTCTGGCGAGGGGGACCAGCGGAGCTGGTGGAGGCGCGGCGGCCGACGGCGGCCCCCTCAGTCGGCTTCGCCGACAGCTCTCCCACAGGGGGAGCATCTGCAGAGGATCAAGCGTCCGCGTCCAGCGAATAGCCGGCGGAGCGGACGGTGCGGATCGGATCGACCTCGTCGTCGCGGTTCAACGCCTTCCTGAGCCGGCCGATGTGGACGTCCACCGTGCGCGCCTCGACATAGACGTCCGATCCCCACACCGCGTCCAGGAGCTGCTCGCGGGAGAAGACGCGGCCGGGGTGCTGCATGAGGTAGTCGAGCAGGCGGAACTCGGTGGGGCCGAGGTGCACCTCGCGCGCGCCGCGCCGCACCCGGTGCGCCACCCTGTCCACCACGAGGTCGCCCTGGTGTAGCCGGTCGTCGGCGAGGCCCGGCCGTATGCGGCGGAGCACGGCGCGCAGTCGCGCGGTCAGCTCCGTCATGGAGAAGGGCTTGATGACGTAGTCGTCCGCGCCGGTGTCGAGCCCGCGGATGCGGTCGCTCTCCTCGCCGCGCGCGGTCAGCATGATGATGGGGACGTTGCGGGTCTCCACGCGGCTCCTGAGGCGACGGCAGACCTCGATGCCGCTGATCTTGGGCAGCATCCAGTCGAGCACGATCAGGTCGGGCAGGCGCTCGTCCACCTGCACCATGGCCTCCTCGCCGTCGGCGGCGAGGCGGACCGCGTAGCCTTCCTTCTCCAGGTTGTATTGCAGGAGGGTGGAGAGCGCGTCCTCGTCCTCCACCACCAAGACCTGGGGGGTCATCCGGCGTCCGCCTCGCCGGAACGGGCGGGAGCAGGGCCGGAGACGCCGCTCCATTTCGGCCGGTCGCCGACGATCTCCTCGCCCGTGACCTCGTAGTGGACCAGCTCGGCGATGTTGGTGGCGTAGTCGCCGATGCGTTCCAGGTTCTTGGCTACGAACAGCAGGTGGGCGCAGGAGTTGATCATGCGCGGGTCGCCGATCATGTAGGTCAGGAGCTCGCGGAACAGCGAGTTGTAGTGCTCGTCGACCTCCTCGTCGTTCTGCCACACGTCCATGGCGCGATCGAGCTCGGCGTTGGTGTAGGCGTCCAGCGCCTCCTTCAGCCGGCCGGAGACGAGCCGGCCCATGCGCTCGATGGAGCGGGTCAGCGCGCTCAGCGGCTCGGCCTCGGCGATCACCAGGCCCCGTTTGGCGATGTTCTTGGCGTAGTCGCCGGTGCGCTCCAGCACCGAGCTCATCTTCAGCGCGGCGACGGTGCGGCGCAGGTCCTGCGCCACGGGCTGGCGCAGCGAGATGATGCGGATGGCCTTCTTCTCGATGTCATGCTGGAGCTGGTCGAGCCGGCGGTCGCGGCCGACCACGTCCTCGGCCAGCGGCGCGTCGCGCCGGCCGATGGCCTCCACCGCGTCGGCCACCTGAGCTTCGGCGAGCCCGCCCATGCGCGCCACCTCGGCCTTGAGCTGGTCGAGCTCCTCCCCGAAGAACTTCAGCGTGTGTTCGTTGGTGCTCATGGCGGCGCTTCCGACCGAGGCGGACGACGGGGGTGATCGCCGCGGGTTTGCAGATGGGACGCAACAGTTTTACGACGCCTGCCTCATGCCGCGCGAGCCTCCCTGCCGAGGTCGGCCGCAGCGCGCGGGGCGGCGGCGCCCTGGTCGTGGACGGCGCGGTTCGTCATGGGAAGGTAGACGCCGAAGGCGGCGCCGTGGCCGGGCGCACTCTCAACCGTGAAGCCGCCCCGGTGGCGGTTGACGATGTGCTTGACGATGGCGAGGCCGAGGCCCGTGCCCGTCCGCTCGCCGCTCTTCTGGCCTTCCACCCGGTAGAAGCGTTTGGTCAGACGGGGCAGCACGGTGCGCGCCATGCCCGGGCCGCCGTCCTCCACCCGCAGCAGGGCGTAACGCTCCACCCCCGAACGGCTCGGCGTCAGGAGCGACATGCGCCCGCCCTCCGGTGCGGACAAGCGGAGGTCGCCGGCGGCCCGGGCGGCCGAGGCCTGCTCCAGCGTCAGGTCCGGGGTGAGGCTGACCACCACCACTCCGCCCGGCGGCGCATACTTCACCGCATTGTCCAGGAGGTTCTGCGCCACCTGGACGATCTGGTCGCGGTCGCCCACGATCTCGGAACCGCCGTCCGGCAGGTCGAGCGCCACCCGCACGCCCTTGGCGGCGATCTGGGGCGAGAGCGCGTCCAGCACGTCGCCCACAGCGCTCGCGAGCTCGCAGGCCCCGCCCGGGCGGATGTGCTCGCTGAGCTCGATGCGGGACAGCGACAGGAGGTCGTCGATCAGCCGGGCCATGCGCTCGGCCTGGCGGCTCATGATCTCCAGGAAGCGTTCGCGGGCGGCGGCGTCGTCCCGGGCGTGGCCGCGGAGCGTGTCGATGAAGCCGGTCAGGGAGGCGAGCGGGGTGCGCAGCTCATGGCTGGCGTTGGCCAGGAAGTCGGCGCGCATGCGCTCGTTCAGCCGCACGTCGGTCTCGTCGCGCAGCACCACCAGCGCCAGCCTCCGGTGCAGGGCGCTGGGCGGCAGCGGCTTGGTCCACACCCGCCAGAACCGGGGCTGGGGTCCTGCGTCCTCGTAGCTGAGGGTGCGGGAAAGGTCGCCGAACAGGGCCTCGTCGATGGCTTCCAGCACCGCCGGATTGCGAACGGCGCCCACCAGGAGCGCCCCTTCCCTGCCGATGCGCAGGAGGTCGCGCGCTTCCCCGTTGGCGAAGAGGACGCGGCGGCCGGCGATGTCGTCGGGGTCCTCCCCGCTCACCAGCAGCACGGGGTTGGGCGCGAGTTCGAGCGCCAGGGCGTAGGTCTGCGCCTCGCCGGGCGAGGGAGGAAGGACATCGGCCGCCACACCGCCCCGC
>CAXUCS010000278.1:0-4081 GCA_964249365.1 uncultured Caulobacteraceae bacterium
GGGCAGGGGCGCGCGGGCCTGCGCGGCCGCCGGGGCGAAGCGCTTCTGCAGGAAAAGGCGACGGTGGCCGGGCGGGTGGTCCTCCACCACGCCGAACACCTCGAAGCCGAGCTTGCGGTAGAACTCCGGCGCCTGGAAGTCGAAGGTGTCGAGGTGACAGCCGACCATGCCGCGGCCCACGGCCTCGGCCTCCGCCCGTCGCATGATCTCGGCGCCGAGATGGGCCCCGCGGCGGTCCGCGTCGACCCAAAGCTCGGCGACGTGGAGCCAGCCGTGCGTGAACTTGCCCCGCAGCCCGCCTCGTACCTCGCCGCTTCCGGGCTCCCGCGCCAGGATGGTCAGCGGCTCGGAAACGGGCCAGCCGGAGGCCTCCCGGTTGAAGTCGACCAGCCCCGCCGTCACCCGTCCGGCGAGCTCGGGCGGCGCACCGATCGTCACTTCGAGGGATGGGGACATGGCAGGCTCGCTCCGGCGTGGGTCCGGATGACGCCGTTCCGCCGGGATCGCAAGGATGGTCCGGTCTGGAACTAGGTCCGCGATCGCGCGAGCCAAGCCGTGCGACCCCCAATCGAAGGGTCCTCCACGGTGTGGGCCAAGATATCGAACCCCGCCCCGTCGAGCAGCGCTCCGTACTCCGCCCTCGACAGGCTGGCGTGATACAGCGGGTCTCCCCGATAGGCCCCGATGGCTTCGCCATGCGCGGGTCCCGCGTTGAACATCAGGATCGAACCGCGCGTGACGTGCTTGGCGAACACCCGGAACATCCTGCGCTGGTCCTCGTGGCTTAGGTGGAAGAAGCTGTCCCAGGCCAGGATGCCGTCGAACCCTCGCCCGAGCGACAGCGACCGCATGTCGGCGGCGATCCACTCCTGGTCGGGCATCCTGTTCCGGCAGAGGGAGATCAGCGTGGCTGAGGTGTCGACACCTGTGATCCGAAAGCCCAAACGCGCCATGTTGAGCGCGACGGGCGATCCGCCTCCGCAACCAAGGTCCAGCACCCTGGCGGCTTGGGGCAGGGTGGAGGTGAACCGGTCGTGCCAGGCTTTGTCGGTCCAGGCGGCGCTTCGCCGATCGGCCTCCCAAGCCCGGCCATGGCGCTCGTAGTGCCCAATCACCTTGTCTGAAAGATCAGACATGAACCTCCGCCTCCATCGGATTGGCATCCCGGCCGAACCGGCTCCGGTTGCGGTCGTAACATGAGCCGTGCTAACCGATCCGGTGTCGCCGAGGTCCGCCTCGGGCGGCTCCCTTCCCGTGCGCTGACCCTCCCGCCTGGCCCTCGCCGGGGCGGAGATCAGGCTGACGGGCCGAAAACGCAGGGCTGAAGAGACTTGGCTGACGACTCCCGGCATTCGGAGGTGGGCGAGCGGTACGCCCAGGCGCTCTACGACCTCGCCGAGCGGCAAGGCTCGGCGTCCGGAGTCGAGGCCGACCTCGCGGGCCTCGACCAGGCGCGGCGCGAGACGCCGGACTTCCAGCGCCTGCTCGCCTCGCCCGCCATCGGCCACGAGGACAAGGCCAAGGGGCTGCTGGCCATCGCCGACGCCGCGCATGTCTCTCCCCTGACCCGCAAGTTCCTGGGCCTGCTCGGCGCCAACGCCCGGGTGGCCGCCCTGCCGGCGGTTGTCGCGGCCTACAGGCGGATCGCCGCGGCAAGGCGGGGCACGGTGGCGGCGGAGGTGACCACCGCCGTGCCGCTGAGCGAGGCGCAGGCGGCCGGCGTCGCCGCGGCGCTGCGCCAATCGCTCGGCAAGGACCCGCAGATCGTGACCCGGGTCGACCCGGCGATCCTTGGGGGGCTGAAGGTCAAGGTGGGCTCGCGCCTGTTCGACGCCTCGCTCAAGACCCGCCTCGACCAGATGAAGTTCGCGCTCCAGCGCGCCTGACCCACACAAGACCAAGAGCCAAGCCCGATGGACATCCGCGCCGCCGAAATCTCGGCCATCCTGAAGTCCCAGATCGCCAACTTCGGCGAGGAGGCGGACGTTTCCGACGTCGGCCAGGTGCTGAGTGTCGGCGACGGCATCGCCCGCATCTACGGGCTGGACCAGGTCCAGGCCGGCGAGATGGTGCAGTTCACCAAGGCCGGGGTGAAGGGCATGGCGCTGAACCTGGAGCGCGACAACGTCGGCGTGGTCATCTTCGGCGAGGACAAGAACATCGCGGAGGGCGACGAGGTCCGCCGCCTGTCCGAGATCGTGGACGTGCCTGTCGGCCGGGGCCTGCTCGGCCGGGTGGTGAACCCGCTCGGCGAGCCGATCGACGGCAAGGGCCCGCTCGCCGATGTCGCGGAGCGTCGCCGAGTGGACGTCAAGGCGCCGGGCATCATCCCGCGCAAGTCCGTGCACGAGCCCGTGCAGACGGGGCTGAAGGCCATCGACACCTTAATCCCCGTCGGCCGCGGCCAGCGCGAGCTGATCATCGGCGACCGCCAGACCGGCAAGACGGCGGTGGCGATCGACGCCATCCTGAACCAGAAGGCGGTGAACGCCGGAACCGACGAGAAGGCCAAGCTCTACTGCATCTACGTGGCGATCGGGCAGAAGCGCTCCACCGTCGCCCAGATCGTGCGCACGCTGGAGGAGAACGGCGCGCTCGACTACACCATCGTGGTGTCGGCCACCGCGTCCGAGCCGGCGCCCCTGCAGTTCCTGGCGCCCTTCTCCGGCTGCGCCATGGGCGAATGGTTCCGCGACAACGGCATGCACGCGCTGATCGTGTACGACGACCTTTCCAAACAGGCCGTCGCCTACCGCCAGATGTCTTTGCTGCTGCGCCGGCCGCCGGGCCGCGAGGCCTATCCCGGCGACGTCTTCTACCTCCATAGCCGCCTCCTCGAGCGTGCGGCCAAGCTGAACGACGACAACGGCTCGGGCTCGCTGACGGCGCTGCCGGTGATCGAGACCCAGGCGAACGACGTCTCGGCCTACATTCCGACCAACGTCATCTCCATCACCGACGGCCAGATCTTCCTGGAGACGGACCTCTTCTACCAGGGCATCCGGCCGGCGGTGAACGTCGGCATCAGCGTGTCGCGCGTGGGCTCGTCGGCCCAGATCAAGGCGATGAAGCAGGTGGCGGGCGCCATCAAGGGCGAGCTGGCGCAGTATCGGGAAATGGCGAGCTTCGCCAAGTTCGGCTCCGACCTCGACGCCGCGACCCAGAAGCTGCTTGCCCGCGGCGAGCGGCTGACCGAGCTCCTCAAGCAGCCGCAGTACCAGCCCTTCCCCGTGGAGGAGCAGGTGGCGGTGATCTACGCCGGCACCCGCGGATACCTGGACCGCGTCCCGGTCGCCAAGATCGGGCCCTTCCAGGAGGCGCTGATCTCCAAGCTGAAGGGCAGCTATCCGCAGTTCCTCGAAGGCGTGCGCACCCAGAAGGCGCTGACGCCCGAACTGGAAGGGCAGCTGAAGGAGGCGATCGAGGGCCAGTTGGGCGCTTTCGCCGCCTGAGGCATGACGGATGCAGGGGTCAAGCGGCGCGAGGAGCATGCCAAGCTTGCCGCGTCCGCCCTGTCCAACATCGGCGTAGCCTTCATCGTGGCAGGCCTGGTGGGTCCGAGCATAACGGGCCATGCCAACCTCTACACGGGACTGGGGTCGGTGCTGCTGGGCTTTGGCTTTCACCTCGCTGCTCGGGGCGTCCTGCACTATGTGGGAACGGACGCGCGGCGCAGTGAGCCTGGAGACTCGTGATGATCTCACCTTTGGTCTGGATGTTCACCGCCGGTCCTGTGGTCGCCGCGCTGTTGGTCGCGAGCACTTTCCTCATCATCCACCTAGACGAGCGACCCAAGAAGAAAAGGAAACGCTGAGCCGATGCCCAGCCTGAAGGAGATGCGCTCGCGGATCGGGAGCGTGAAGGCCACCCAGAAGATCACCAAGGCGATGCAGATGGTGGCCGCCGCCAAGCTCCGCCGCGCCCAGGACGCCGCGGAGGCCGCGCGCCCCTACGCCCGGCGCATGGCCGGCGTGATCGCCAACCTGGCGGCCGGCGTGTCCGGCGACGGCGCGCCCCGGCTCCTCGCCGGCACGGGCCGCGACGACCGCCACCTGGTCGTGGTCGCGCCCGCCGACCGCGG
>CAXUCS010000279.1:0-4080 GCA_964249365.1 uncultured Caulobacteraceae bacterium
CGCGGTGGAGAGTGACCCGTCCCACTGCGGGGCTGGCGGCGCCGGTCAGCCGGTCCGCGACCGCGCCGCGGTTCTGGAGGGTGGCGTAGGCGACGCCGGTGGGCAGGCCCGCCGCGGCCGGACGGCTCCACGCGCCGGTGATCTCCACCGAGGCGGGCGCTGCGGCGGCCGCGCCCCCCGGCAGGAGCACGAGCGCGGCGGAAAGGGGGAAGGCGGGGCGCGACATGACCGCTCTTCTAGCGCGTCCGCGCCGCGCGCGCCGAACTTTCGAGGAGGCGGCGGTCGGACAGGCAGGCTAGAAGGCCCGCTTGGGAATCAGGCGCGGGGGGCGCGGTGTCGGCGATCCAGGTCATCCTTCTGGCGGTCATCCAAGGCTTAACCGAGCTTTTCCCGGTCTCAAGCCTCGGCCATGCCGTGATCGTCCCCTCGCTCCTCCACTGGCGGGTGGAACAGGACAGCGCCGACTTCCTGCCCTTCCTGGTGGTCATGCACCTCGGCACCGCCGTGGCGCTCCTGGGCTTCTTCTGGCGAGACTGGCTCCGCTTCGGCATGGCCGTGCTCGGGCGCGGCGAGAACCACCAGGCCGAGCGGCGGGTCTTCTGGCGCGTGGTGGTGGCGACGATCCCCGCGGTGATCGTGGGGGCGCTCTTGGAGAAGCTGCTGCGCCGCGCCTTCTCCTCCGCCGAGCTGGCCGCGGCCTTCCTGGTGGTCAACGGCCTGGTGCTCTTCGTGGCGGAGCGGCTGAAGCGGCCGGGAGCGGGCGGCGCGGGCGCGATCCGGCTGGACCAGCTCGGCTGGGGCCGGGCCGTGTTCGTGGGCGTCTGCCAGTGCTTCGCCCTGATCCCGGGCATCTCGCGCTCGGGCATGACCATGGCCGGCGGCCTCCTCTCCGGCCTCGACCACGAGGAGGCCGCACGCTTCTCCTTCCTCACCGCCACGCCGATCATCCTGGGCGCCACGGTGCTGGAGGCGCCCAAGCTGCACCGGGCCGGAGGCCATCTCGGCAGCGTGGCCTGGGGGGCGGGGCTGATCGCGGGCGTGGTCGCCTTTGTCAGCGTTTGGGCGCTCATGCGCTGGTTCAGGCGCCACGAGTTCAAGGCGTTCGACCCCTTCGCCGTCTACTGCCTGGTCGCCGGCGCCGCGGCGCTGACCCTCCTGGCGCTGCACCTGTGAGCCGCGACAGAACCGGAACGGCACGGTAAAGGCGGCGTTCGCAGGCCGCCCGGCCGAGTAGCCCTTCGTCTCCACCATGCGCCTTCCGACAGCCCCATGGTCCAAGCGCGTCGCGCTCGGCACGGCGATCCTCGCCCTTGCGGGCGGCATGGCGACGGCCGCCCCGATCGCCTTCGACCAGCCCGCGCTCCGGGCGGCGGTCCCGCTGCAGGTCAGCGTTCCGGGCGTAGCGGACGGGGGCGCGCTCGCCTCCAACTACGCCGCCGACGGCCGCAACCTGTCGCCGGCCCTGAGCTGGTCGGCCGGGCCGCCACAGACGCGGACCTATGTGGTGGCGATGGAGGACGCCGACGCGACAAGCGACGCGGTCCACTGGGTCGCCTACGCCATCCCGCAGGGCCTGACCCTCCTGCCTCGCGGCCTGCACAACCTCGCGGCCCCCGCCCGGCCCGTCGGCCTCCTCCAGGGCAGGAACGACCACGACAGCTTCGGCTATTCCGGCCCCCAGCCGCAGCCGGAAGGGAGCGCGCCCCACCACTACCATTTCGAGGTCTTCGCGCTGGATCGCGCGCCCCGCCTTCCGGCAGGCGCGACGCTGGGCCGGGTCGAGCGGGCGATGGCGGGCCACGTGGTCGCCTCCGGCCAGCTCGTCCTGACCTATCCGCCATTGCACCCAGAGAAGCCGAAGGCTGGAGTGCTCGGCGCGCCGACATGAGTCTGTCGCCACTGCGCCTTCTCCTCGGCCGCACGCTGTCGAACCGCGAAGGGGCCAGCCGCAAGATCGGCCCTCTGGAGGCGGTGCCGACCATGGGGCTGGACGGGCTCGGCTCCTCCGCCTACGGGCCGGAAGCGGCGCTGACGGTGCTGGCGCCGCTCGGCGCGGCCGGGCTCGGCTACGCCATGCCGCTGATCGGGCTGATCACCGCGCTCCTCTTCGTGCTCTATCTCTCCTACCGCCAGACGGTGAAGGCCTACCCTAACAACGGCGGGGCCTATGTGGTGGCGCGGGAGAACCTCGGCGTCGGGGCCAGCCTCTTCGCCGCCGCCGCCATCATGATCGACTACGTCCTGAACGTCGCGGTCGGCATCTCGGCGGGAGTGGCGGCGCTGACCTCCATCCTGCCGGGGCTGCAGCCCTATACCCTGCCGGTCTGCCTGGCGGTGCTGGCGGTGATCACGCTGGCGAACCTGCGCGGCCTTGGCGAGTCGGGCCGGCTGTTCGGGGCGCCGACCTACCTGTTCCTCCTGAGCTTCTTCGCCATCCTGGGTTGGGGCGTGGTGCGGTCGGCGCTGGCCGGCGGCCACCCCGTCCCGGTGGTCGCGCCGCCGCCGCTTCCCCACGCCACCGAGGCCTTCGGCCTGTGGCTGTGGCTGCGCGCCTTCGCCTCCGGCTGCACGGCCATGACGGGGGTGGAGGCGGTCTCCAACGGAGTGGACAACTTCCGCGCGCCGGCCGTCGACGGAGCGCGCCGCACCCTTACCCTGATTGTCGGCGCGCTGGCCACGCTGCTGCTCGGCGTGTCGCTGCTCGCCGGCGCCTACCACGTGGGGGCCATGGACCAGACCCGGCCGGGCTACCAGTCCGTCCTGTCCCAGCTCACCGGGGCCGTGGTGGGGCGGGGCTGGCTGTACACGGTGGCGATGGGCAGCGTCACCGCGGTGCTCTGCCTGTCGGCGGCCACCAGCTTCGTCGGCTTCCCCAACCTCTGCCGCATGCTGGCGCGCGACGACTTCCTGCCCCGCCCGTTCGCCGCGGTGGGACGCCGGCTCGTCTATTCCGTCGGCATCCTCTACCTGGCGGTCACCTCAGCCGTCCTCCTGGTCGCGTTCGGCGGGGTGACCGACCGTCTGATCCCGCTCTTCGCCATCGGCGCCTTTCTGACCTTCACCCTGTCCCAGGCCGGCATGGTGCGCCACTGGCGGCGCACGCCGGGGAGGAACCTCGGCCCGCTCCTGATCAACACTCTGGGGGCGCTGTGCACCGGCGTCGCGCTCCTGGTCATCCTCGCCGCCAAGTTCACCGAGGGCGCCTGGATCACCGTGCTCGCGGCGCCGGCGGTGATCGCGCTCCTCACGGCGGTGAAGCGCTACTACGTCCGGCTGGAGGCGCAGACCCGCTGCGAGGATACGCTCCGCGTGGCCGAGACCGCGCCGCCCACGGTGCTGGTCGCCTTTCCGGACTGGAGCCAGCTCAGCGCCCGCGCGCTGCGCTTCGCCATGACCCTGTCCCCCGACGTGCTGGGCGTCCACCTCCTGGCGCTGGAGGGTCCGGACGTGGAGGAGCGCGCGGAGAGCGTACGGCAGGTCTGGCGCGACAAGGTGGACCGGCCGCTCCGGGCCGAAGGCGTGACGCCGCCCCGCCTCGTTCTCCTCCAGGCGCCCTACCGGTGCCTACACGAGCCGCTCCTGGAGTTCGTGCGCCGCACCGACGACGCCACGCCCGGCCGCTCCGTCGCCGTGCTGATCCCCGAGCTGGTGAAGCTCCGCTGGTGGCAGCACCTCCTGCACAACGGGCGCGCCGGGCGTCTCCGCGACATGCTGCTGCGCGAAGGCGGCGAGCGGTTGATCGTCATCGACGTGCCCTGGCGGCCGGACTACGCCGCCCGGCCGCGCCTCTTCGCCGGGATGCGCAGCCGCACGCGCAGGGGGCGCTCACGGGCCGCCCTGCCGTCCGCGGAGGCCATGGTCTGAGCCTCGCCGACCCCGCCGCGCCCGCCACGTCCGGCCGCTGCGTGCGGCGCGAGGCCGTGCGCGCCTACGACATCCGCGGCCGCTCGCCCGAGCACATCGCCCCCGCCGACGCCCACGCGCTCGGCTTGGCCTACGCCGGGGAGGCGAGGACGCGGGGTCTGTCGCGCATCGGCGTCTGCCGGGACGGCCGCGTCAGCTCGCCCGCGCTGGAGGCCG
>CAXUCS010000280.1:0-4068 GCA_964249365.1 uncultured Caulobacteraceae bacterium
AGTCAGCCCCGCGCGTTGGTCGGCAGCGTGCAGGTCATGCCGGCGGCCTTGGCCTGGCCGCAGCTCAGGACCTCCGTCACCTGGTAGGCGGGTGTGATCTGCACCACGTAGCCCGGCTTGCCATCCGCGCAGGCCGTCTCGATCTCGTCGGTGCCGGAGGTGTTGTGACCGAGGTAGCGCGCCCCGGAGACCTGACAGGTGCTGCGTCCCTTGGCGGTGAGCGCGGCGGTGTAGCGGGCGTAGATGGCGGTGGGCTGGGTCAGGGTGCAGGCGCCGTTCGCGCCGAACTGGCCGGCCTTGACGCAGTCCACCACCTCCGACCGCCCGCCGGCCGCCGAGGCGGCGGCGAGCACCGCGCCGTCCGGCCGGTTGGAGCAGGCGATCTCCACGATGTCGCGGCCCATCTTGTCCGTGCCGATCGGCCGGTCGCGCGAGACGTTGCAGTTGAAGCCAGCGGCCTGGGCCAGCTGGGTGTAGCGGCCCGTCGACTCGGCGGCGACCTGCGCGGCGCTGGTGAGCTGGCAGCCGCCGAGGCCCTGGGCCTGGTCGCAGCTGATCGCCCGGTCCACGCCGCCGCTCTTGTTCAGGGCGAGCACGAAGCCCGGCTGCGCGCCGCAGCCGAGTTCGTAATAGGAGCCGGCCGTGGTCTTGTCCGTGCCGATGTAGCGCGAGCCGGAGACTTGGCAGGTTCGTCCCGACTTCGCCGCCAGCGAGGCCAGGTAGGCGTCGGTCTGCGCCTTGGGGGTCAGGGTGCAGGCCATGTTCCCGCTGGCCTGGAAGCACGGCAGGGCCACGGTGGCGGCCGTCGCCGAACCCGCCGCCGGCGCCTGCAGCACATAACCCGGCCCGTCCTGGCAGGCGACCTCGTACACGCTCACGGTGGCGTTGGCGCCGATGTAGCGCGCGGCGGTCGGCGTGCAGGTGACGCCGGCGGAGGCGATCAGGGGCTTGAGCGCCTGTTTGGGATCGGCGTTGCCCGGCAGGCGGCAGGCCAGCTTCTGCCCGGCCGTGGCCAGGCAGTCGTAAGCCTTGGCCTGCTTGCCGGAGAGCACGACGTAGCCGAGGCCCTGCTGGCAGGCCACCTCATAGATGTCCGACGCATCCGCGCCGGTGGACTTGCCGACGTAGTAGGCGTCGGCGACGGTGCAGGTCAGCCCCGCCTTCTGCACGGCGGCGGGCGCTTCCTTCATGCCCTTGTCGCGCTGGTCCTTGGTGATCTCGGCAGGCTTGTCCTGGGCGTAGGCCGACAGGGGCGCGCCGAGCGCGAGGGCCGCCAGCGCCGCAAGCGCCATCGCCAACCGTCTCATGCCTCGCCTCTCCCTTGATCGTTGCGGCGACATAAGCCCCCGCCGCGACCGCCGGTCAAGCCGATGCCGGGACCTTCTGACGCAGGGCGGCGGCGACCTCCGCCATCACAGGCGCCCAGTCGTTGAGCCGCTCCGGCGCGAAGGCGCGCGCCCGCGGGTACCACGGATAGCCCCGGGTCCCGAGCTGTGGCCAGGCGCCGGGCGGGCAGACGAACCAGCCGGGCGTGCCGCAGGCGGCGGCGATGTTCAAGGTGGCGTTGGCCGGCCCCACCACGAGGTCCAGCGCGCCGGAGAGCGCGGCGACCTCGTCCAGCTCGTCCTTCAGGTCCAGGTCCGGCGGCGAGGCGATGTCGATCCCGAGCGCCTCGCGGGCGTGGGCCAGCTCGCCCTGGCAGTCGCCGTACTGCAGGCTGACCCAGCGCACGCCCGGCGTCGCCAGCACCGGCACCCACTGCGCGAAGGGCGAGTAGAGCCGCGCCCGCTGCGAGGCCACCTTCAGGCTCTTCCACAGGATGCCGACGCTCAACCCGCCCGCGGGCGGGTCGAGCGCGCGCCGCCAGTGCGCCACCCGCGCCGGGTCGGCGCGGAGGAAGGCGCCCCGCCCTTCGAAGTCGGCCGGGCTCCGCCGGAAGCGGCGCAGGAGCGAGGCCATGGGCGCCCAGAGGTCGAAGGCCTGGCCCCGGGCGAAGCGGGCGGTGCGCACCGACTGGTGCTCCACCCGGTAGGTGTCGTGCGCGCCGACCTCGGCCTGCGGGAAGCTGCGTTGGAACAGGGGCACGAGCCGTCGTTCCACCGCCAGCACCAGCCGCCCCCGCGGTCCGAGCGCGTCCAGGAGGTCGGGCAGGACGTTGGCGAACATTATCTCGTCGCCGAGCCCCTGCTCGCCGAAGACCAGGATCGAGCGGCCTTCCAACGGCGCCGCCGGTGTCCAGGCGTCGGCCCCCTCCACCGCGAAATGTGTGACGTCGACGTGGCGGGGCTCCAGCCGCGCCTCGTAGGCGTCCCAGCCCTCGCCGAGCCGCCCGCAGGCCACCAGCATGGTGGAGCGGGCGAACGCCATCATGGCGCGCTCCGTCTCGCCGGGCTGCGGGCTGGCGAGGGCCGTTTCGCAGTCGAGGAGCGCCTCGGCGCTCTCGCCGAGCGACAGGCGGACGTTGGCGCGGTTGTAGCGGGCCTTGGCGAAGCCGGGGTCGAGCCGTAGCGCTTCGTCGAAGAAGGTCACCGCGGTGGCCGACGCCCCCTCCTCGGCCACCACTGCGCCCAGCGTGTTCCACAGGAGCGCGCTCTCCGGATGGCGCAGGATGGCCGGGCGCAGCACCTCCACCGCCTCGCCGTAGCGGAGCTGGTCGCGGAGCGCGCAGGCCAGGTTGTTGGGCCCGTCCGCAGCGTCCGGCCGCGCCTCGACGAAGCGGCGGAACAGCGCCTCCGCGACCTCGTAGAGGCCCATCTGCATCGCCAGCCGCCCGAGGTCGTTGGCGAGGTCGGCGTCGTCCGGCTTCAGCTGGAGCGCGCGCTCATAGGCGGCGAGCGCGCCGTTCAGGTCGCCGTCCCGCTCGTGGCAGAGGGCGGCGACGTGCCAGCCCGCGCCGCAGTCCGGATCGGCCTGGAGCACGCGGCGGGTGAGATCGCGCGCCTGCGCCTCCTCGCCGCGGTTCAGCGCCTCCAGCGCCTCCTGCAGGAGCGGCAGCAGCGCCGCCGCCTTCAGCGAGGCTAAGGTGTGGGCGAGCGTCTGCAGCGGGTCGGACCCGCCCGGGTCGTGCAGCGGCGGGGCCGCGTCGGTGGGCGGTGCGGCGGCGGCTTGGACGGACGGCATCGACCCTCTCCCGCGCCACCCTCGCCCGTCAGCCTTAACGGCGCGCTAAGGATGAATCTTCAAGCTCCGTTCAGCGCTGCGGGCCTAAGCGGATGGCTGCTCACCCGGGTCAGCGCGGGAGCGGCGAGAACGCCGCATGGAGGGCGCCGATGCCGCTCAAGCTGTCGCTGAAGCCGGGGGAGAAGTTCGTCCTGAACGGCGCGGTGGTCCAGAACGGGGACCGGCGCGGCGTGCTCGTGCTGCAGAACAAGGCGTCGGTCCTGCGCGAGAAGGACATCATGCAGGCCGAGGAGGCCACCTCGCCGGCCCGCCGGGTCTATTTCCCGGTGATGATGATGTACCTCGAGGAGGCCGAGGCCGCCCAGTATTTCGGCGAGTTCTCACAGCGTTTGAACGAGTTCATGAGCGTGGTGCGCAACGCGGACGTGCTCGCCGAATGCGTGAACGTCTCCAGGCATGTCCTGGGGCGGAACTACTACAAGGCGCTGATGTCGTGTCGCAGGTTGATCGACTATGAGAACGAGAGGCTAGGTCATGTCGCTGCAGGCCTATCAGCAAGCGGTACAACGGGTTGAGGGACCGCGCGACACGGAGTACCGCCTGTTCGCGGAGGTCACCCGCGCGCTGATGGACGCCGCGCGGGTCGACACGGGCGACCTGAAGACCCGGGTGGACGCCTTGGACTGGAACCGCCGGCTCTGGACCGCGCTCGCCACCGACTGCGCGTCCTCCGAGAACCGCCTGCCCGAGGCCTTGCGCGCCGGCGTCATCTCGCTTTCCATCTTCGTCAGCCGCCACACCAGCGAGACCATTCGCGGCGGCGGCCCGCTCGACCTCCTGATCGAGGTCAACCGCTCCATCATGCAGGGGCTGGCGCCCGGGGCCGGCGCGCCCGCCCCCACCGCCCGGGCGGCCAGGACCACCAGGACTGCGATTGGGTCCGCCTGG
>CAXUCS010000281.1:0-4047 GCA_964249365.1 uncultured Caulobacteraceae bacterium
CGCCTGACATCACCTGCATGGAGCGTCCCGACCCGTCGCCCCGTCACCGAGGCTGCTAGCCCCGATCATCCGCGCAATCGGGCCCGGCGCCAACGGCAGGGCGCGCTTCGCACGCCGGCGGCGGGACGTTTCACGGAACGGCGACCTCCTCCTCCACCTCGAAGTGGCGGACGTAGTCGCGGTGGCGCTCGCGCTCGGCGGCGGGGTCCAGGCCGAAGTCCCCGAAGCGGTAGACGTTCCTGCCATAGCCGCCGTCCGGCTTGCGGGCGAGCAGGTCGGCCAGGCGCGCGCGGTAGCGGCCGCTCATCTCCATCCCGAAGAAGGCGTAGAGCCGCTCCACCGAGCGCATCGGCTGGCCGACCAGTTCGCGGTAGCGAAGATTAAAGACTTGGCGCTCGGGCCAGAGCCCTTCCCGATCGGCCGCGACCAGGCTCTGGGCGCCCGCCGCCCAGTCCGCACCGATCTGTCGGCCGACCTGGACCCGGTCCACGCGTCGCGTGAAGGGGCGGCGCACCTCCTCGGTCAAACGGGCGACGGAGGGAAGCACCTTCAGGGGATCGCGGTGGGCCACCACGATACGGGCGTCCGGATAGGCGGTGCGGAGCGCGTGAAGGGTGAAGACGTGGTCCGGCGACTTCAGCACCCAGCGCGCACCCTGCGCCCCGCCCAGGTGCTGAAGGAAGCGGCGGTGCACCGCATAGGCGTCGGCGTGCCCTGCCTGGTCCAGCCAGCGGCGATAGGAGGGGATGTGGTGAGTCGTGTCGAAGCGCAGGCTCTTGAAGCTGTGGGCGCTGAACTCGCCGCACTCCTGGGGCGAGCGGGCGTCGAAGGGATGCAGGTCCTTCATCTTGGGCGCCAGGCGGTGGAAGAGGCTGAACTGTCGCTGCACCCGCTCCGGGCCGGCGCCGCGGCCGGACGCCGGATGGTCCGGATAGGGATAGATCGCCTGCCAGCAACGGGGCGCCCGGCTCGCCTCGTCCTCCGCCAGGAGGCCGTGGAGGAAGGAGGTGCCGCTCCGCGGCAGGCCGAGGACGAACATCGGCTGCAGGAGCGGGCGTTGGAGGATGGACGGGTCGGCGCGCTCCCGGTCGCGCAGGATCAGGAGGTTGGTCAGGAGGCGCAGGTTGTCCCAGCGCACCGCCAGCCGCCCGAAGAGGTTGAGGTCGGCTTCCCCATGGTAGGCGCTGGATAGCCGGTCCAGCGCGTCCTCCACCGGCTGGGGCCCGAAGTCCCGCAGGCCCGTCCGGCGGCGGGCCTCGGACATGAACTCCGCCCCTGTGCGGGCGCGCGCTCCGGGAAGAAGGTCGCTGACACGCTGGGCGCCCTGGAGCCACGGTATGTCGGTCACGACACTTCCCCGAGTCGATCGCTCCGCCAACGTGCCAGCGCCCGCGGCGTTGCCGCGCCGCTACGCGCTGGCGAAGCCAAACGCCACACCTGCAGGTGGCGGCGACGCCTCAGTGCTGGCTTTGGGGCATGCGCACCACCAAGCCGTCGAGCGCGTCCGTCACCTTGATCTGGCAGGACAGGCGCGAGTTCGGCTCCACCCCCTCGGCGAAGTCGAGCATGCTCTCCTCCATGGGCCCGACCGCGCCGGTCCTGTCGGTCCAGGCCGGGTCCACATAGACATGGCAGGTGGCGCAGGCGCAGGCGCCGCCGCAGTCCGCGTCGATGCCCGGCACGTTGTTCTTCACCGCGCCCTCCATCACCGTCTGGCCGACCTTGGCGTCCACGACGTGCTCGGTCCCGCTGTGTTCAATGTAGGTGATCTTGGGCATCGTGGGTCCGGCTGAGGTGAGGCTGTGGGCATAGCGGCCGCGGGCGCCGGCGCAACAGGCCTGCGACACCGCAACCGTGTCGGACGGCTCCTGTCAGGCCGGCTGGGCGATCTTGGGCGGAGCCGGCGTCCAGCCCATGACCGCCTTGACCTCCAGGAATTCGTGGAAGCCGAACTCGCCCCACTCGCGCCCGTTACCGCTCGCCTTGTAGCCGCCGAAGGGCGCAGTCCCGTCGTAGGCGCCGTTCACCGCCACCTGGCCTGCGCGGAGCTGGGACGCGACGGCGCGGGCCTTGTCGATGTCGGCGGCCTGGACGTAGGCGGCCAGGCCGTACTCCGTGTCGTTGGCGATCCCGATCGCCTGGTCCACGGTGTCGTAGCCGAGGATGGACAGGACGGGCCCGAAGATCTCCTGACGGGCTATGGTCATGTCGTTGTCGACGTCGGCGAAGACGGTCGGCTTGACGTAATAGCCACTGTCGAGCCCCTCGGGTCGGCCGACGCCGCCGGTGACGAGCGTCGCGCCCTCCTCCACGCCCTTGCCGATCAGGGCCTGGATCTTGTCGAACTGCACCTCGGAGACGACCGGGCCCATGCGGCTGTTGCCGGTGGGATCGCCGACCGTGACGGACTCCGCGGCCTCCTTGGCGATGCCGGCGGCCTCCTGCATGCGGCCGTGGGGGACCAGCATGCGGGTGGGCGCGTTGCAGCTCTGGCCCGAGTTGTTCATCACGTGGAGCACGCCGCGGGTGACGCCCGCCGCGAACGCCCCGTCGTCCAGCACCACATTGGCGCTCTTGCCGCCGAGCTCCTGGCACACGCGCTTCACCGTCGGGGCGGCGTTCTTCGCCACCTCCACGCCCGCGCGGGTCGAGCCGGTGAAGGAGACCATGTCGACGTCCGGATGGCGCGAGATGGCCGCGCCCACGCCCGGCCCGTCGCCGTAGACGAGGTTGAACACCCCCGCCGGCACGCCCGCCGCTTCCAGCACTTCCGCCAGGATCTGGGCGGAGAAGGGCGCGACCTCCGAGGGCTTGAGCACCATGGTGCAGCCGGTGGCGATCGCCGGCGCGACCTTGCAGGCGATCTGGTTCAAGGGCCAGTTCCAGGGCGTGATGAAGCCGCAGACCCCGATCGGCTCCTTCACGATACGGGTGCCCTTCCTGTCCTCCTCGAAGGTGAAGTCCTTCAGGATGGCGGCGGCGGTCATGAAGTGGCCGAGGCCGGCGGGGACCTGGGCGTTCTGCGCCAGGGAAGCGGGAGCGCCCATCTCCTCGGTTACGGCGGCGACGAAGTCGCCGAAGCGCGCCTTGTACGCCTCCCCGATCCGCTCCAGGAGCGCGATGCGCTCCTCGCGGGAGGTGCGGGAGAACTGGGGAAAGGCCTTGCGCGCGGCCTTCACCGCCCGGTCCACGTCCTCGTCGTTCCCGAGCGCGATGTGGCCGCAGACCTGCTCGTTCGCCGGGTTGATGACGTCGAGCGGCCTGGCTCCGGCGGCGGGCTCGACCCATCGGCCGTCGATGTAGAACGTCAGGTGGTCGCGCATGGCCCGTGTCTCCTTTTGGCCTAGGCCTACATCAGACGCGGCCGCCTGTCAGGGGCGAGCGCAGCCGATCAGCCGCCGCCCTTCCATGAGCTGCCAGACCAGGAGCGTGGGCGCCCCGAGCGTCAGGTCCTTGGCGCGGCGCACCAGGCTAAGCGCGACCCCCATCTCGCCGCCGAGGCCGAACAGCTGGCCTAGGAGCGCATAGGCGGCCTCCTGGACGCCCACCGCATTGGGCACGGCGAAGGCGGCGCTCTTCACCGCCGAGAGGAGGCTCTCCACCGCGATCACGGCGGGGATGGAGATGGACGCTCCCATGAGGCGGAGCACGATCCAGCTCCCCACCGCCGACGCGATCCATCCGGCGCCGTGCAGGGCCACGCTCGCGAGGAGGCGCAGGGGGCGGCGATGGAGGGCGGCCACCGCCTCGTGCACGCCCTGCAGCCCGGCGCTCGCCTGCGGCAGGAGCCGCTCGGCCAGGCGGCCGAGGAGGTCGAGGCCGCGTCGCTGCGCCACCACCAGGCCCGTGATGGCCGCCACGAGGAGCGCGGTGGCCGCCGCGAACGCGATCAGGACCAGCCTCGCCTCCGGCGCGCCGGACAGGTGCGCCGACAGGAGGCAGAGCCCAAGGGCCATGAAGCCGATCTGGGCGATGATCTCGGTCACGAGCTCCATCGCCAGGGCGCCGTAAGCGACCGCCGCCGGCACGCCCTGGAGGATCACGCCC
>CAXUCS010000282.1:0-4017 GCA_964249365.1 uncultured Caulobacteraceae bacterium
ACAACGCCGGCGCCGCCGCGTCGGGCGCCAGCACGCGCACGCCCTTCAGCCCCGCCGCGGCCCAGCGGGTCAGCGCGTCGGAGGCGGCGGCGAAGACCGGCGCGGCGCAGGCAGGCTCACCCAGCCGCGCGCGGACCTCGCCCGCCAGCGGCGTGGAGCGACGGGGATCGACCGGCGCCTCGCCCACCCCCGTCCGGCGGAGTGCGAACGTCTCCGGATGCCGGGCCACCAGGGGGTGCTCCGCTGCGAATCGGCCGAGCTGAAGGTCCATCAAGAGGTCGAGGCCGCGCGCCGACGCCTCCTCTGAAAGGCCGCGCAGGGCCTCGACGACCGGTCCGCCGCCCAGCGCCGGATGCGCCGTGTCCCAGTCGGCCGGCAGGAACAGGTCGCCGTCGGACCCGGTGCGGAACGCGGGCGGGATCAGGAGGGTGTCGAACCCGAGCGCCTGCACGCGGTCCAGGTGCGCCCCCCCGATACGGCCGGGCTCGCCCGCCGGCAGGTGCAGATAGTAGATGCGCCGGGCCGCCGGGCGTACAAACTCGGTCGTCACGCTTGATCGTATCCGCAGGCTGGGGCGCCGCAGTGCGGCAAAGGTTGGGGGCTCAACGAGCCGCGGCGAAGGACCGTTCCGGAGTTCAGGCCGCAAGCGCCTTGTGCGGCAGGGCCTGGAGCGCCCGCACGAAGCTGTCGCGCCACCAGGTCGCGTCCTCCAGCATCACGCCGTCCGCCAGGGCCTCCCAGCGCTGAACCCGCTCGCCCCTCGGCATGGCGATGGCGCGGGCGATGGCGTCGGCCACGTCCTCGCGCGAGAAGGGGTTGACGATCAGCGCATCGCCCATCTGCAGCGCCGCGCCGGCGAAGCGGGACAGCACCAGCACGCCGGGATCGTCCGGGTTCTGGGCGGCCACATATTCCTTGCAGACGAGGTTCATGCCGTCGCGGAGCGGGGTGACCAGCCCGACCTTGGCCGCCCGGTAGAGCCCCGCCAGCGCATCGCGGCTGTAGGAGCGGTTCACATAGCGGATCGGCGCCCAGTCCACGGTGGCGAGCGCGCCGTTGATGCGGCCGGAGACCGCGTCCAGGCGCGAGCGGATGTCCTGGTAGGCCTCCACCTCGCCGCGGCTGGTCTGGGCGATCTGGAGCAGGAAGGCCCGCTCGACCAGCTCCGGATGGCTTTCGAACAGCTGCTCGACGGCCAGGAACCGCTCCTCCAGCCCCTTGGAATAGTCGATCCGGTCCACCCCGATCATCATGGTGCGGAAGACGCCGGTAGCGGCGGCGCGGTCGTACTGCTCCAGGGCCGCAGCCGTCCGGGTGATGGCGGCGAAGTTCTCCGCGTCGATGCCGATGGGGAAGGCCGCCGCGCGCACCTGCCGGCCGAAGGCCTGGACGCAGCCGTCGCCGAGCACCTCGCCCTTGGCCTCCTCCACCACATAGTCCTGGAAGGCGTCGAGCCAGTCGCGGGTCTGGAAGCCGAGGAGGTCGTAGTCGAACAGGCTTTCCACCAGCTCGCGATGGTTCGGCAGGGTGGTGAGGAGGTCGCGCGCCGGCCATGGGATGTGGAGGAAGAAGCCGATGCGGTTCTTCACGCCCATGCGCCGGAGCTCCCGCGCCAGCGGGATCAGGTGGTAGTCATGCACCCAGATGATGTCGTCCGGCTCGATCAGGGCGCGGGCGGCCTCGGCGAAGCGGCAGTTCACCCGGGCGTAGCCCTGACCGTAGGCGCGCTCGTAATGGGCCAAGTCGATGCGGTAGTGGAACAGTGGCCAGAGCACCGTATTGGCGTAGCCGTTGTAGTATTCGGAGACGTCCTGCTCCTCCAAGTCCAGGAGCGCCACGGTGACGCCGCCCCGGTCCTCCAGGTGCGGCTTGCCGGTGAAACGCTCCACCGTCTCGCCACTCCAGCCGAACCACAGCCCCTCCGAACGGGTCAGGGCGGCGGCGAGCGCCATGGTGAGGCCGCCGACAGAGGCCCCGCCCTTCTCCGGCATGGCCACGCGGTTGGAGATGACGACCAGGCGGGCCATCAGCAGGGCGCCGCGGCGGGCTGGGAGGCGGCCAGCCGCTCCAGCCAGACGAGCACCGCCTCCACCTCCGCCAGCCTGTAGCGGGCCGCCGTGGCGCGCTCAGGCCCCACCAGGACGCCGTGGCCGCCGAGGTCGCGCGCGGCCTCGAAGGCATGCTCGTCGGTGAGGTCGTCGCCGATGTAGACGGGGGTGCGTCCGTGGAAGGGCGGCTCCTGCATGAAGGCCTGGAGCGCGTGGCCTTTGTTGCGTCCGGGCGTGCGGAGCTCGACCATCATGTCGCCCCGCTGCAGCAGGAGCCCCGTCTGGGCGGCCATGCGTTCGGCGGCGCCGGTGGCGAGCCGCTCCAGCTTGGGCGCGGCGCGATAGTGCAGCACGAGGCCAAGCCCCTTGTCCTCCAGGAGGAGTTGCGGATGGGCGTCCACGACGGCGCGGAACTCCGAGCGGGCGCGGTCCATGTCCGGGTGGGGCTGCGCGACCTCCATCCGGCCGTCCGGGTGGCGAAGCTCCAGTCCGTGGACGCCCGAAGCGGCGATCACAGCGGCGTCGGTGATGCGGTCCAGGTCGGCCAGCGCCCGCCCGCTGATCATCGCCACCCCACCCTTCGTCCGGGCGACGAGGCGGCGCAGGAGCGCCGTCCGGCGCGGTGTCGGCCCGACCTCTTCCGGCAGCCGTTCGAACTCGGCCAGCGTGCCGTCCATGTCGAGGAAGAGGGCGGTGCGCTCAAGCCCGGGCAAGGGAGGGGTTGGCAGGCTCACCACCGCCGGCTCCCCCATGCGGAACGGCCGCACGTCCTCGGCTGGAGCGATCCCTGGGGCACGGTCGGTCAACGAACCGGTGACGGGCATGTTCCCCTTCCGACGGCGGAGGCTCAGGGCGTCATGCCCTGCAGGTGCAGGCGCAGCGCGATGGCGTCGACCGGTCCCCGGGTGCGGTCGTAGCCCGGATCGGCGACGTGCTGGTAGTCCAAGCTGATCCGCGCCCAGCCGGTCGCCTTCCAGCTGTAATAGGTCTCAAGGATGCGCTCGGTCTCATAGTGGGGCAGCTGTCCGTCGCCGATCAGGATGCCGAGGCCGCCCGCGGCGAGGTAGCTCCGGAAGTCCTCGCTGATGTCGTTCACCACCCCGGCCAGTCCCACCGTGTCGTCCGGCCGGCCCCAACGACGGCCCTGCAGCGACAGGCCCGTCGTCACCGTGCGGTCGATATCGGTGAACTCGAAGGCCTGCTGGTGGCCGTCGGCATAGCCCGCCCGCACGAAGGCGCCGAGATCGCCGGTCAGCGGCTGCTCCCAGTCCAGGCTCGCCCCTGCGTGCCCGCGGTAGCGCCGCACCTGCGAAAGGTCCGGAGCGCCGCCCGTCGCCAAGGCCAGCCGCTCGGCGTCGGCGAAGTCGCCGTAGCGGCCACGGTTGTTGTACGCCGTCAGGCGCAGCTTGCCCGTCTGGTGGAACAGCCGGTAGCGGCGCTCCAGCTCGCCCACCAGCTCGAACTGGCTGAAGTTGGACTCCAGCGCGGGGCCGTTGGGGACCTTGGATAGGTCGAAGCCGCCGCCCCGGAGCGTCCAGCCGCCCACGTACCACTCCAGCGCCGCGCCGTAGCTGTAGCCCCAGGCGTCGGCGGCGTAGTCGAAGGTGCCGGTGTCGATGATCGACCAGTTCAGGAAGTCCTGCCGCGGGTCGTGGGCGTAGCTGTTGGCGTCGAAAACGTCGCCCACGCCCATCTTGCCGGCGGTGAACACCAGCCGGTTTGCGGTGTGCGCCCCCCCAAAGGCGAAGAGGTCGCGGTCGTCCTTCTCCTCCTCCCCGCCGAGGTCCAGGGTCTGGCGGTAGAAGAGTCGCTGCAGACGTATGTAGGGGACGGACGCCCCCACCTTGTACGCTTCCCCGCTCAGGAAGCCGGCGACGCCCAGGGTGTCGCTCAAGCCGAAGCCCTGGTCGACCTCCGGGCTGAGCCAGATCTCCGCGCCCTTCCAGGGACGCAGCCCGGCGTAGAGGGT
>CAXUCS010000283.1:0-2930 GCA_964249365.1 uncultured Caulobacteraceae bacterium
CCTCGCCTGCTCGCCCGCCTGCTCGGACCTCCACCCGGCCGGCGGGGCCGCACCAGCCCGCGGCGACGCTGCGGCAGGAGCGGCCAAGTAGGACGGCCGGATGGCGGCGGTCCACCCTACCCGGCTGCGCCTCCAACGGCGCTGGTTTGGCGACCGACGCGGCGCGACCGCGCTGGAGTTCGCGCTGCTCGCAGGGCCGCTCATCTTCATGATCTTCGCCCTGATCCAGCTGGCGCTCTACTTCATGGTGCAGGTCACGCTGGACAACGCCACCCTGATCGCGGCGCGTGACCTGCGGACCGGCCACGACGCGAACGGCAACGTCGTGGTGGCTGACGGGGCGTCGGACACCGCCACCAAACAGGCCTTCGTCCAGAGCCTGTGCGCCAACATGTCGTGGCTATCCAGCCAGTGCGCCAGCAATATCACCGTGGACGTCCGCACCCTCAGCTCCTTCGGCGCCGCGCCGGGCTCGACCTCGCAGGGGTTTTGCTTCTATTCCGGAAGCGCCGGCAGCGCCGTGGAGCTTCGCACCTACTACAACTGGAAGATGGTCGTCTCCGCCCTGATGAACAGCCTGCAGACCGCGGGGGCCGGGGCCGGCGTGGCGCAGCTGCAATCGACCGAGGTGTTCCAGGTCGAGCCGAACGGGCAGACCAACCCGTCCACCAAGACATGCTGAACGCCCGTGGCGCCCGGCGCGCGCCCGGCGCCTTCGTCCGCCGCCTGTACGCCGACCGCGCGGGCGTGGCGGCGGTGGAGTTCGCCTTCATAGGCCCGATCCTGATCGTGCTGTTCTTCGGGCTGGCGCAGTTGTCGGAGGCCATCGTGGCCAGCCGTCACGCCAGCCACACCGCCTCCGCGGTCGGCGACCTGGTGTCGCAATGCGACAACATCAACGACACCGATCTCGCCAACATCTTCGCCGCGGGCGGGGATGTCATGGCGCCGCTGCCGGCCACCACCGCGATCCTGGCCCAGCGCGTCACCGACGTGCAGGAGACCAGCAGCGGCCCCCAGGCGCAGTGGAGCCAGGCCGCCGACAAGCCGGGCTTCACCACCGCCTATACCCAGAACCAGCCCGTCGCCAACCTGCCCGCCAACGTGCTCTCCAGCACCGTCGGCGACAGCGTGATCGTGGACCAGACCGTCTACGCCTACACCTTCCCGGTCGGCGCCGGCGGGCTGCTGCCGATGGGCAAGGCGAGCGTCAGCCTGTCCTTCGGACAGTCGATCAACTTCAACATCCTGACCTATTTCAAGCCGCGCAAGAGCACGACGGTGACCTACACCGGGACCGGTTCCGGCGGCTCGGGCGCCGGCAGCGGCAACCAGGGCGCCAGCTGCTACTCGAGCTGAGCCGCCCCGCTCAGGGGCCCTTCACCTTCAGCCCGTCCCTTCGGAGCATGGCCGGCACCCCGTCGGGGCCGATCAGGTGGCCGGCGCCCACCACCACGAAGACGTGGCCGTGCCCGCTCCGCGCCAGGGCCTCGATCCGCGCGGCGAAGCGGCGGTTCCGCTGCACCAGGATGCGCTGGTACAGGACCGGGTCCTCGTCGCGGACGCGATCCACCACTTCCCGCCTGAGCGCCGCAACGTCGCCGCGCTGCCAGTCGGCCGCGATGCGATCGAACACGCCCGGGTCGGCCCCGATGTCGTCCAGCGCCTCCTTCAACGAAGCGACCTGCTCTGCCAGCGGATCGTCGGCGAACAGCTCCACCTGTTCGGCCACCGTCTCGAAGGCCTCCCGCTTGGCCGCGCGCGGGGCGGCGGCGTCGACCTGGGTCTCCACGCCGAGGTCCTCCCGGTAGCCCTGCCGCTGGTAGAAGAGCAGCGTCAGCTCCAGCTCCGCCAGCCAGGGCTGCATCCGCTGCAGCTGAGCGGGCTGCAGGCCCTCGCGCATCGCCAGGGCCTGCGCCTGGGTCCAAACGGGCGGCGGCAGCAGGACCTGGAGCGTCTGGCCCGCGGGCAGCAGGCCCTTGGCCTGCATGAGCTGGACAACCTCGGCCTGGCTGGCGGACCCGAGCGGGATCTCGAACCAGAGCGCGTCCGCCCTGGCGATCTCGGCGTCCAGCGCGGGCGTGCGCCACCGGGTGGCCTGCGACAGGAGGTGGATGGAGCCGAACAGGTCGACCTGCGCGCCGGGGCCCCGCACCTTCCAGAGCGGCGGGTCGGCCCACGTCGGCCCCCTCCCGAGCATGGCCAGGGCGGCGATCCCGCAGATCGCCAGGCGGAGCGTCAAGGCGGGCTTGAAGGCGAGTCGGCGCATGGGTCCAGTGTCGCTGCCGGGACCTGTTCGAGGGCGCCGGCGCCCCGGAACTCCGATCCGAAGAGCGCCCGCACCGCTCGGCGAGGCTTGCAGCGCCGCCGCAGCCCAAGCTATAAGCCGCGCCTTCCCGGGCCGGACGCGTAGCTCAGCGGGAGAGCACTTCCTTGACATGGAAGGGGTCACAGGTTCAATCCCTGTCGCGTCCACCACGCCTCCCGCCTTCCTCGACGCCGCGGACCCTGTCGGCGACACCGGGCTGGAGTTCGGCGGGCGGCTCTGCCTGTCGGTGCGCACGGAGGACCGGTCGATGCTCGTGATGGTGCTGGCGGCCGCCCTGTCCCCTGGGGATCTGCAGCGGTGGATGGATGACCAGCCGCCCGTGATGGCCTATGAGGCGCGCAGGCTGTCGCTCGGCCTGCATCCGCCGCCGGACGACGCCTTCCGCCAGCCGCCCCGCATCCCCCAGCGCGCCGCCTGCGAGGGTCGGGCCAGCGCCGTGGCGGCGGCGGTGGCGCTCTTCAAGGTGGTGGACGGCTCCAAGCTTACCCTGACCGAGCCCGACCTGCAGGCCAAGAACGACGGCCAGCCCGTCCTCCAGCTGAACGACGACGGCAAGAAGGTCCGGGTCTCCCGGTCAAGCGGTAAGGACATCTGATGACAG
>CAXUCS010000283.1:2940-4011 GCA_964249365.1 uncultured Caulobacteraceae bacterium
GCCCAGGCCTATGAGGCGGACGCCGGCCGTTACGAACCGGCCTGCCTCGGCTGAGGTCCGACGCTTACGCCGGAGCTCGGGCGCCTCGGGCGGCCGAGCGCAGCTGAGCCCGTGGCCCCTCCCACCGCCCACGAGATCGAGGCCGCCCGGACCTGGCTGGCGGGGCAGGACGCGATCCTGGCCCGCGCCCACGCCTGCGTGCCGCGTTTCGACTGGCGCGCCCGGCCGGGCGGGTTCGCGGGGCTCGTCCAGCTCATCAGCGAGCAGCAGGTCTCCACCGCGTCCGCCGCCGCGATCTGGGCCAGGGTCGTCGCGGGGCTCGGCGAGGTGACCGCCGAGCAGGTGCTCGCCCACGACGAGGCCGGGCTGAAGGCCTATGGCCTGTCCACGCCCAAGGCGCGCTACCTCCTCGGGATCGCGGCGGCCCACGCGGGCCGCACCGTGGACCTTGAGGCGCTGGCGGCGCTGGACGACGAGGCCGCGATCGCCGCGCTCGTCTCGCTCAAGGGCGTGGGCCGCTGGACCGCGGAGGTCTATCTGCTGTTCTGCGAGGGTAGGTTGGACGCCTTCCCCGCCGGCGACCTCGCGCTGCAGGAGGCGGTGCGGGAACTGGAAGGCGCCGAGGACCGGCCGAACGAGAAGGCGCTCTACGCTCGGGGCGAGACCTGGCGTCCCTATCGCGGCGTGGCCACGCACCTCCTGTGGGACTACTACCTCGGCCGCCGGGCGGGACGGATCGCGCAGGGAGCGGACTGATGGTGAAGGCGCTGGACGGGCCGCGGGTCCCGCCATCCACGGGCGGGCCGGCGCGTCAGCTGGTGATCTTCGCCCACGGCTACGGCTCCAACGGCGCGGACCTGATCGGCCTCGCGCCCTTCCTGGCCCAGGCGCTGCCGGAAGCGGCCTTCGTCTCGCCGAACGCGCCGGAGCCCGTGCCGGGCTACCCCGGCGGCTACCAGTGGTTCGCCCTCTCCAACCTCGATCCCGCCCGCATGGCGGCGGGCGTCGCCGCCGCCGCGCCGGCGCTGGACGGCTTCATCGACGCCGAGCTCCAGCGCCATCGGCTCCCGC
>CAXUCS010000284.1:0-4001 GCA_964249365.1 uncultured Caulobacteraceae bacterium
CGGCGGCTCCGGCCGCGTCGGCCTGGAGGTAGCCGTCGCCTGGCGGCGGCGCGGCCGCCGCGGCCTTGGGCGTCACCACCACCATGGCCGGGCGGATCACCCGGCCGAACAGCTCGTAGCCCGGCTGCATGACCTGGATCACCGCGCCTGGGCCGACGTCCTCGGCCGGCTGCTCCATCATGGCTTGGTGCTTGTTGGGGTCGAACCTGTCGCCGCGGGCGGGGACCAGGCGCTTCAGCCCGTTACGCTCGAAGGCGGTCTGCAGCGCCTTCTCGCTCATCTCCACGCCCATGACGAAGTTCTTGACGCCCGCGTCGCCGACGTCCTTCGGGGCGTGCTCCACGGCGCGGTGGAGGTTGTCGGAGGCGTCCAGGAGATCGCGCGCGAACTTCTGGATCGCATAGGCGCGCGCGTCGTTGCTCTCCTTCTCGGAGCGGCGCTTCACGTTCTCCACCTCCGCGGCGAAGCGCATGGCCTGGTCCTTCAGAGCCGAGTTCTCGGCCATCAGCTTGGCCAGCGTCGAACCTGGGTCGATCTCCTCCTGCGGCCCGGTGTTTTCCGCACGCCCGTCGTTCTCGGGCAGGTCGTCTTCGTAGTCGGCCATCCGGCTCCTCGTTCACATGGTCGGCGCGGGGCTCAGCCGTCCAGGAGGCGGCCGAGCACGCGGGCGGTGTAGTCCACCAGCGGGATCACCCGGGCGTAGTTCAGGCGCGCCGGACCGATCACCCCGATCGCCCCCACCACCCTCTGCTTGCCCGTCATATAAGGCGCCGCGATCACGGCGGAACCCGAGAGGGAGAAGAGCCGCGTCTCCGCCCCGATGAAGATCCGCACCCCTTCCGCCTGGCGCACGTCGTCGAGCAGGCCGATCAGCTGCTCCTTCTGCTCCAAGTCGTCGAACAGGAGACGCACGCGGTCGAGATCGTCGCGGGCGCTGGCGTCGGCCAGGAGGTTGGCGCGCCCCCGCACGATCAGGCTCCGGTCGGCGCCGGGCTCCCCGCTCCAGGCGGCCAGGCCGTCCTGGACCAGGCGGGCGGCGGCGGTGTCGAGCTCGCGGCGCGCCTGGGTCAGTTCCGCGGAGATCTCGGCCTCGGCCTCGGCCAGGGTGCGGCCCTGCAGCCGGGCGCTCAGGAAGTTGGAGGCCTCCTGGAGGATGGAAGGCGTCAGGCCCGGCGGCGTGACCATCAGCCGGTTCTCTATGGTGCCGTCCTCGAAGACCACGATCACGAGCGCGCGGGAGGGGTTGAGCGGCACGAACTCCACATGCTTGACGCCTGCGTCGCGCACGGGGGTGACGACCACGCCCGCTCCGCCCGCGAGGCCCGACAGGAGGCCGCTCGCCTCGTCCAGCGCTTCCTGGAAGCTCCTGCCCCGGCCGGCGAGGCGCGTCTCGATGGTGCGCCGCTCGTCCTCCCCGACATCGCCGATCTCCATCAGCCCGTCGACGAACAGGCGCAGGCCCGCATGCGTCGGCAGGCGGCCGGCGCTGGTGTGGGGAGCGGCGAGGAGCCCGAGCTGGGTCAGGTCCTGCATGGTGTTGCGGATGGAAGCCGGTGAGAGCTGGAGGCCGCCCTTGGACACGGTGCGCGAGCCCACCGGCTCCCCGGTTTCCAGATAAGTCTCCACCACGCGGCGGAAGATGTCGCGCGCCCGCTCGTCCAGCGCGCCGAGGCTGGCGGCGCGCTCAAGCGCGAGGAGACTCGTGGATGTGAGGGGCGAGGACGGCACGACGAGGGCTAAGGTGGCCCGGGCCGCGCTCTTCGTCTAGGTGGGCGCGCTCCCCGGCTTCAAGAGGTCCCCCCCATGCGCGCCCACGACCGTGCGCCCGACGCGCTTCGCCCCGTCACCCTGGAGACGGGCGTGAACCGCTACGCCGAGGGCTCGTGCCTCGTCGGCTTCGGCCACACGCGCGTGCTCGTCACCGCCAGCCTGGAGGAGGGCGTGCCGGGCTTCTTGAAGGGCAAGGGGCAGGGCTGGGTCACCGCGGAGTACGGCATGCTGCCTCGCGCGACCCACACCCGCGGCCGGCGCGAGGCTGCGACCGGGAAGCAGAGCGGTCGCACCCAGGAGATTCAGCGGCTGATCGGCCGTTCGCTGCGGGCCGTGGTGGACCTGAAGGCGCTCGGCGAGCGGCAGTTCGTGGTCGACTGCGACGTGATCCAGGCCGACGGCGGCACCCGCACCGCCGCGATCACCGGCGCCTGGGTGGCGCTCCAACAGGCCTTCGCCTACCTCCAGGCGGAGGGCGTGCTGAAGCGCGACCCCATGCTGGACCAGGTGGCGGCGATCTCCTGCGGGGTGGTCGTCGGCGAGCCGCGGCTGGACCTGGACTACGAGGAGGACTCCGGCGCCGAGGCGGACAGCAATTTCGTCCTGACCGGCTCCGGCCAGATCGTGGAGGTGCAGGCCACCGGCGAGAAGCGCGGCTTCTCCCGCGACGAGTTCGAGCGGCTGTTCGCCTTGGCGGAGGGCGGGATCAGGACGCTCTGCAATCTGCAGCGAGACGCGGTTGGGAGCTGACACGTAAGCCTAGCGGCGCTCACCTTGCGGAGAGCTGTCGGCGAAGTCAGCTGAGGGGATCGCCGGTCAGGCGCCGGCGCCGCCGCTCCATCGATTTCGCTGGTCACCCTCCTCCGAAGGGGAGGACCTGACTTACGAGCGATCTTCCAGGATCAGCGAGATCTTGTAGAAGCCGTTACCCTGCAGCTTGTTCAGCACCGCCATGAAGGCGTTGTACTTCACCTCCTTGTCGGAGCGGATGTATACGGTCTGGGCCTGCGGGTCGGGGCCGAGCGCTCCGCCGAGGTCGGCGGCCAGGGTGGCGAGGCTGGTTTCCTTCTGCCCCACGAAGATGGAGCCGGACTTCTGCAGCGACACCACGGTCGGCGGCTTGGGCGGGGGCGCGGTGTTGGGCAGCGCCGGCGGCAGGTCGAGCTTGATCGACAGCGTCGGTACGGGTGCGGCCACCATGAAGATGATCAGGAGCACCAGCATGACGTCCACCATGGGGGTGACGTTCATGTCGGCGTTGGTGCCGATGGTGAACTTGGACCCGGACGCCGGACCTGAAAGCTGCGCGGCCATGGCTGGAGGACTCCCGTGCGGGGCGGCCGACGGGGCGGCCTTCCCCCGACCTTTTGCGGAAAGCCCACGGGATGTAAAGACCCGCACCCGCCCGCCGCCGGGCCTTCCAGCCTGGGCGCCGCCATGACCGCCTTCCACTTCGACGCCTATGTGGCCGACGCCGCCTTCGACGCCGCCGGGCGGGCCTGGTTCGCGCTTGGCGACGGGCGGGTTGCGAGCCCCGGCCTGCCGGACCGGCGACCTCACGAAGGGGCGGTGCTCTGCGCCGTCCGCCACCCGTCGGGCGAGGGGCTGCTTACCGGCGGAGACGATGGAACGGTCGCCTGGACGCGCGAGGACGGATCCGCCGCGCTCTACAGCCGCCCGGGCCGATGGATCGACGCACTGGACGCCAGCAGCGAGACCGGCCTCGTGGCCTTCGCCTGCGGGCGCGAGGTGCAGGTGCGCGACTCAGGCGATCCGGCCTTCGAACGGCTGTTCCGCCACGACCGGTCGGTGGCCGGGATCGCCTTCGACCCCAAGGGGCGCAGGATCGCGGCGGCGAGCTATGGCGGGGTCCAGCTCTGGTACGCCCGCATCGCCGACCAGAAGCCGCAGATGCTCAGATGGGCCGGCTCCCACATCGCGGTGGCCTGGAGCCCCGATGCACGCTTCCTCGTCAGCGCCATGCAGGAGAACGCGCTGCATGGCTGCGCCTGGCCGACGGCAAGGACATGCGGATGGGCGGCTACCCGGCCAAGGTGCGCAGCCTCGCCTTCCTGGCCAAGGGCCGACTGATGGCCTCGTCCGGCGCGCCCTCCGTCGTGCTGTGGCCCTTCGCGGGCGGCGACGGGCCGATGGGCAAGGAGGCGGTGCAGATCGGCTATCGCGAGGGCTCGGAGGTCCGCCGGGTGGCCGCCACGCCGGCGGCCGGTCGG
>CAXUCS010000285.1:0-817 GCA_964249365.1 uncultured Caulobacteraceae bacterium
CGACGGCTCCATCCGTCAGGCCTCCTTCAAGGGCCTGCGCGAGGACAAGCCGGCCGCCGAGGTGGAGGCGGAGGCGCCCGCACCGGCCGCCTCGCCGGAGATCGGCGCGCCTGCGCCCGAGGCCGTGCGCACCAGCACCGTCACGCCGCGGGGCTCGGCGGTGGTGATGGGCGTCACCGTCTCCCACGCCGACAAGCCGCTCTGGCCGGACGGGGGCGACGGCGCCCCGGTGACCAAGCTCGACCTCGCCCGCTACTATGAGGCCGTGGGCGAGTGGATGCTGCGCCACCTCAAGGGCCGGCCCTGCTCGATGATCCGCATGCCGGACGGGATCACGGGCGGGCAGAACTTCTTCCAGCGCCATACCGCCAAGGGCCAGTCCTCGCTGATCACCGAGGTCGAGGTCTCCGGCGAGCGCCAGCCCTACCTGCAGTTCGACCGGATCGAGGCGCTGGTGGCCGCCGCCCAGACCGGCGCGGTGGAGCTGCATCCCTGGAACAGCGCGCCCGGCAGGCCCGAGCAGCCGGGGCGGCTGGTGTTCGACCTCGACCCCGCGCCCGACGTCGCCTTCGCCGCGGTGGTGGAGAGCGCCCGCGAGGTCCGCGACCGGCTGCAGGACCTCGGCCTCGTCAGCTTCTGCAAGACCACGGGCGGCAAGGGGCTGCACGTGGTGACGCCGCTGGACGGGCGCGGCGTGGACTGGCCGGCGGCCAAGGCCTTCGCCCGCGACGTCTGCAAGGTGATGGCGTCGGACGCACCGGACCGCTACCTGATCACCATGGCCAAGAAGGCGCGCACCGGGCGCATCTTCCTGGAC
>CAXUCS010000285.1:827-3986 GCA_964249365.1 uncultured Caulobacteraceae bacterium
CCCTGGACACCCCCCGGACCGACCGGACCGCGACCGCGGTGGCGCCCCTGTCCCCCCGCGGCCGGCCGGGCGCACCGGTCTCCTGGCCCGTGAGCTGGAGCCAGGTCAGGAAGGGGCTCGACCCGGCCCGCTACACGGTGCGGACCGCGCCCGCGCTCCTGCCCCGGCTTACCGCCTGGGCCGACTACTGCGACGGCGAGCGCCCGCTGGCGGCCGCGATCGAGCGGCTCGGCAAGGTCTGAACGCCGCCGCGCCGGCCATGCGGATCGCGACCTTCAACATCAACAACGTCAACACGCGCCTCGCCAACCTCCTCGGCTGGCTCGCGGCGGTGCGGCCGGACGTGGTCTGCCTGCAGGAGCTGAAGGCGGAGGACCGCGCCTTCCCGGCCGCAGCGATCGAGGCGGCCGGCTACGGCGCGGTCTGGCGCGGCCAGCGCAGCTGGAACGGCGTGGCGATCCTGGCGCGGGGCGCGGAGCCGGTGCTGACCCGCTCCAGGCTCCCGGGCGACCCCGCCGACGCGCAGGCCCGCTACATCGAGGCGGCGGTGGAGGGCGTGCTGGTCGCCTCCCTCTACCTGCCCAACGGCAATCCCCGGCCGGGGCCCAAGTTCGACTACAAGCTCGCCTGGTTCGAGCGGCTGATCGCCCACGCCGCCGGGCTCCGGGCGGCCGGCGTGCCCGCCGTGCTCGCCGGCGACTACAACGTCGTGCCGACCGAGGCCGACATCTGGCCGGGCCACCACGAGCAGGCTAACGCGTTGCTGCAGCCCCAGAGCCGCGAGGCGTTCCAGCGCCTGCTCGACCAGGGCTGGACGGACGCGCTGCGCGCCCTACAGCCCGAGGGCCCGCTCCCGACCTTCTGGGGCTACCTCGGCCAGCGCTGGCCCCAGGACAAGGGCCTGCGGCTCGACCACCTCCTCGTCAGCCCCGACCTCGCCACCCGCCTCTCGGCGGCGGGGGTGAGCCGCGCGGCGCGGGGCGAGGCGGGCGCCAGCGACCATGCGCCGGCCTGGATCGAGCTCGATCTCCCCTAGGCGCCGGTCAGAGCGGGTCCTTGCCGGCGAGCCGCTCCAGCTGGTGCTGCATCCGGTCCATGCGGGCCTTCAGCTCGGCCAGGCTTTCGGCCTCGCCCTGGGGTGGAGCCGGGGCGGGATCGGACGGCCGCTCCTCGGTGTGGGCGTGGGCGAAGGGGGTGAACATCTTCATCGCCCGGTCGAACAGGGCCATGTTCTGGCGCACCTGGTCTTCGAACATCCGGTAGCCCTCCGCGCCGGGGAAGGGCGGCTTGAGGCCGTCACCGGCTCCGAAGGTCGTCCCCACCTGCTCGCGCAGCCGCTCGCCCTGGCGCGCGAAGGCGTCCAGGCTCATCTCCAGGTAGCTCGGGGCGAGCGCGGCCTGGATCTGGTCGCCGTACATGCGGATGAGCTGGCGCAGGAACTGGATCGGCAGCAGGTTCTGGCCCGAGTTCTCCGCCTCGAAGATGATCTGGGTCAGGACCTGGCGGGTGATGTCCTCGTTGGTGCGCGCGTCGAAGACGATGAAGTCCACGCCTTCCTTCACCATGCCGGCGAGATGCTCCAGCGTGACGTAGGAGCTGGAGCCCGTGTTGTAGAGCCGCCGGTTGGCGTACTTCTTGATCACGATGCGGTCGCCGGCCGCCGCCGCGCCCTTCGCCTTCAGTTCGCCCTCCGACACCCGGCGTCCCTCTTCCTCGACTGCAGGCGCTCGAAAGAGAGGCCTGCAACCCTACCTATCCGCCATCCGGCCGCCCCGCGCCAGGGCCGCCTCTCCGGCGCGGGCGCGCGCATCATCAGCCCATGCGTCGAACCGCCCCGATCGTGCGTTAGCGCGTCAGGTGCGGGCCTCAGACCCGCCTGATCACGGACAGGGAGGGATTGCACATGGCCAGGACGGCTTTGGTCACCGGCGGCACGCGCGGCATCGGCCGCGCCATCAGCGAGCGGCTGAAGGCCGACGGGTTCAGGGTGGCGGCCGGCTATGCGGGCAACGAGGAGGCGGCGCGCGCCTGCGCGTCCGAGCTCGGCCTCATGGTGGTGAAGGGCAACGTCGGCAACTGGGACGACTGCGTGCGGGCGGTGAAGGAGGTGGAGGCCGAGCTCGGCCCCATCGAGGTCCTGGTCAACAACGCCGGCATCACCCGCGACGCCATGCTGCACAAGATGACGCCGCAGCAGTGGAACGAGGTCATCTACGTCAACCTGGCCTCCATCTTCAACATGAGCCGGCAGGTGATCGAAGGGATGCGCGAGCGCGGCTACGGCCGCATCATCAACATCTCCTCCATCAACGGCCAGAAGGGCCAGATGGGCCAGACCAACTACTCCGCCGCCAAGGCCGGCGCGATCGGCTTCACCAAGGCGCTGGCGCAGGAGACCGCGGGCAAGGGCATCACGGTCAATGCGGTGGCGCCCGGCTACATCGACACGGAGATGATGAGCGGCATCCCCCAGAACGTCCTGGACAAGATCGTGGGCTCCATCCCCGTCGGCCGGCTCGGCCGGGCGGAGGAGATCGCCGCCTGCGTGGCCTTCCTGGCGCGGGAGGACGCCGCCTTCATCACCGGCTCGACCATCTCCCCCAACGGCGGCCAGTACATGCTCGGCTGAGGCGCGGCCTCGGTTGAGGCGCGGCCTCGGCTGGGGCGCGGCGCTTGGGCCACAGCGGCCGGCTCGTCTCCCGCACGGGCCGGTCCCGTCCCAAAAGCGCCCCAGTCTCTCGTCATCCGGGCGTCCGATGCTTTCGCGCCAAAAGGTCGGTATGGGCGCCCTCCTGGTGGCGATCGCGGCGGGCTGGGCGTTCGGGGCGTCCGCGGAGCCCGCCAGCCTTCGAGACTTCCTGTTCGGCGCCAACCGGGCGGCGCCGGGCGTGTCGCTGCCGGCGATCGCGCGCTACCAGTCCGACCGCGGGGACGGGTTCGTGCTCGACCGCTCCGGCGGACGCAACGCCGTCCTGAAGTTCGACAGCAGCGCCGAGCTCTGGGCCCTGACGGCGGCGCCGGGCCCCCGCGGGGACGTGATCTACAGGAACGACCTCGGCGAGCCGATGCTGCGGGCCACCCGGCTCGGCGGGCTGACGCTCTTCACCGCCGGCGACCCGGGCGGCACGGCGGCGGCGGCGCTGGGCGCGGCGCCCTCAC
>CAXUCS010000286.1:0-3984 GCA_964249365.1 uncultured Caulobacteraceae bacterium
ATACGCGCTCCAGCTTGGTGACCAGCCCGCGCGCCGTCTCGATGCGCGCCAGGAGGTCGTCGTGGGCGCTCTCCGACGCGGTGCGGATCGCCGCAAGGCCGGCCTCGGCGCGGGCGGCCGCCTCGTTCAGCTCCATAACGGCGGTGGCGAAGCCGGCCTGGCTGTCGCGAAGGGCCTTGAGCCGCGCGTTCAGCTTCATCCCGAGCCCGAGCGCCAGGAGCAGAAGTACCGCCAGGAGGCCGTCCAGAGCGGCGGCGACCGGGCTCACCGGCGCACCCCGTTCGCCGCGTTGGAGGCGGCGAGCGCCTTGCGCGCGGCGATGTTCAGCGGCGCCTCGACCCGGACCGCAATGCTCTGGTTGCGCCTCCCCATTCGTCCCTCCGTCAGCGGCACGGAGCCGGCGCGGAGCTGGACGGAGCTGTCGGCGGTGGCGTTCAGCATCACCGTGTCGCCGACCTTGAGGTCCAGCACGCGGCGGAGGTCCATCTGCTGCTCGTCCAGCACTGCACGGACCTCGACCTGGGTGGTCCAGAGCTCGGTCGCGAGGTGGCTTTCCCAGATGTGGTCGCGCCCGAACTTCTCGCCCATGAACTGCTGGAGCAGCATCTTGCGGATGGGCTCCAGCGTCGCATAGGGCAGCAGGAGCTCGACCCGCCCGCCCCGATCCTCCATGTCGATCCTGAGCTTGACCAGGATGGCGGCGTTGGCCGGGCGGCCGATGGCGGCGAAGCGGGGGTTGGTCTCCAGCCGCTCAAGGTTGAAGCTGACCTTGGTCAGGGGCTCGAAGGCGGCGCGGCAGTCGGCCAGCACCACCTCCACCATCCGCTGCACCAGCATTCGCTCGATGGTGGTGTAGGGCCGCCCCTCGATCCGCATGGCCGCCGCGCCGCGACGCCCGCCGAGCAGCACGTCCACCACCGAATAGATCAGGTTGGAGTCCACCGTCAGGAGGCCGTAGTTGTCCAGCTCCTCGGCGCGGAACACCGCCAGGATTGCCGGCATGGGGATGGAATTCAGGTAGTCGCCGAAGCGGATGGAGGAGATGTTATCCAGGCTCACTTCCACGTTGTCGGAGGTGAAGTTCCGCAGGCTCGTCGTCAGCAACCGTACGAGACGGTCGAAAACGATCTCCAGCATCGGCAGGCGCTCGTAGGAGACGAGCGCGGAGTTGATGATGGCGCGCACGCCGGTGCGCTCGGCCGCGTCCTCGTCGTGCTGCTCGAAGCCCAGGAGGTTGTCGATCTCCTCCTGGTTCAGCACGCGCTCGGGCGGCGTTGAGCCCATGGGCTCAGGCCGCGCCTGCGGGTCGAAGGCCTCGCTCACTGGACCAGCATCTCCTGGATCAGGACGGCGTTCACCTTGGCGGGCGCGATCACCAGGTTCACGCGGCGCTGGATCTCCTGGCGGAGCTGGTAGCTCCCTTCGCTGCCGGCGAGGTCGTCGGGGCGGAGTTCGCGCAGGAAGCTCTGGAACATGTCGTTCAGCCGCAGCTGCTCTGGCGTGATCGCCTCGGCGGTGTCCTCGTCCGGCGTCTCGAAGGCGAGCTTGAGCTTCAGGTAGGTGGGCCGCCCGTCGGTGGACTGTATGTTCACCACCATGTCGGGCATGGTGTAGAAGTAGGCGCCATCGGGGCCCTGGCTGATCGGGTTCGGCCCATCCTTCTTGTCGCCGTCCTTCTTGGCGTCCGGCTTCTTGTGGGCGGCCTTGTGGGCCTCGGCCTTGCCGCCGCCCATCATCAGGACCGCGGCCACGCCGCCGCCGCCCAGGATCACCAGGGCGCCCGCCGCCGCGGCGATGAGGATCATCAAGGGCGGCTTCTTCTTGGCCGGCGCGCCGCCCTCGCCGCCTTCGCCCTCCGCTTCGGGCGCCGTCTTCTCGGCCTTGGACATGTCGCTCCGGCACCGCCTGCGCGCGCGGGTCGCCCCGTCGCGCCGTCAGGGGAGAGGTGCGGCCGGCATGGTTAATGTTCCGTTCGAACCTCGCCCCGGCGGCGTGGCCGGGCGGCAGCATCTGCCGGGCCGAAGGCGCCCGGGTGCGCCGACGTTAACCAGCTAAGTCCGCACGTACGCTTGCAGTTTTCTGGCCCGCCTCTTGCAAAGCCCTTTCGCCAGGAGGCCGCATGGACAACAGCATCTACGTCGGACTGTCGCGCCAGATGACGCTGCAGCGCCAGCTCGACGTCGCGGCCAACAACCTGGCCAACATGGACACCGCCGGCTTCAAGGTGGAGCACCTCAGCGTGGTGGACGACCCCATCGCCGCGCCGGGCGTGTCCGCCGGGCTCGGGAGCGATCCGATCCAGTACGTCCTGGACCAGGGCGCGACGCGCGACTTCAGCCAGGGCGCCATAGAGCAGACGGGCGCGACCTTCGACGTGGCGATCGAGGGCGCCGGCTTCTTCAGCGTGCAGACGGCGGCGGGCGTGCGCTACACCCGCGACGGCCGCTTCACCACCGACAGCTCCAATCAGGTCGTCGACGGGTCCGGCGAGCCGGTGCTGGACGCCGGCGGCTCGCCCCTCACCGTCGATCCGACGCTCGGAACGCCCATGATCGGGCGCGACGGGTCGATCAGCCAGGCGGCCAAGAACGGCGGGGTGAGCAAGATCGGCCGGATCGGCGTCACCCGCTTCGCCAACAAGGCCGCGCTCTCCAAGTCGGGCCAGAACCAGTTCGCCGACGACGGCTCGGCAGGGGCGACGAGCGCCACCAACGCCGTGGTGCGCCAGGGCTATGTCGAGAAGTCCAACGTCAATCCCGTGAGCGAGGTCACGAGCCTCGTGGACATCACCCGCGCCTACGAGCGCATGCAGACCATCATCATGAGCGCCCAGGACCTGTCGGCCAAGGCCGTCGACGGTCTCGGGCGGCTCGCGAACTGAGCGATGAACAGCGACCCGCTCAGCATACCAGCTAACCCCCTTCCATCATCCCGGACGGCGAAGCCGATCCGGGACCCAGCAGCTCAACGGGTGACGCTGCTGGGTCCCGGCTCTCCGCTGCGCTCCGGCCGGGATGACGGATCGATTGAAAGCGACACCCCATGAGAGCGCTACGCATCGCGGCCACCGGCATGGCGGCCCAGCAGACCAACGTCGAGGTCATCTCCAACAACATCGCCAACATGAACACGGTGGGCTTCAAGGCCCAGCGCGCCGAGTTCGAGGACCTGCTCTACGACAACGTCCAGCGTCCGGGCGCCCAGTCCAGCGACACCGGCACGGTGGTGCCGACGGGGGTGCAGCTCGGCTCGGGCGTGAAAACCGCCAGCGTCTACCGGATCATGACCCAGGGCGCGATGACCCAGACCGGCAACAAGCTGGACGTGGCGGTGAACGGGCGGGGCTACCTCCAGGTGCTGCTGCCGTCCGGCGACACCGCCTACACCCGCGCGGGCAACCTGTCGGTGAACGACCAGGGCCAGATCGTGACGGCGGACGGCTACCAGGTGCTGCCGCAGATGACGATCCCGCAGAACGCCACGGACGTCTCCATCTCCCAGTCCGGCCAAGTGCAGGTCTCCTTGCCCAACCAGACCGCCACCCAGCAGGTCGGCCAGATGCAGCTCGCCACCTTCTACAACGAGGCGGGCCTGGAGGCGGTCGGCAACAACCTCTTCCTCCAGTCGGGATCGTCCGGCCAGCCGGTGGTGGGGACGCCCAATTCGACCGGCTACGGCTACATCCAGCAGGGCTACACCGAGGCCTCCAACGTCGACCCGGTGAACGAGATCAGCTCCCTGATCGTGGCCCAGCGCGCCTATGAGATGAACTCCAAGGTCGTGACCTCCGCCGACCAGATGCTCCAGACCGTAGGGCAGATGAAGTCGTGATGCTCGCGTACATGAACCGCAGAAGAAGTCCTCCTTCCCCCTCGAGGGGGGAAGGGAAGGGATGGGGGTGGACGCACCGTCTGCCGTGCAGAAGGTGGGAGAGACGTCTCGTCGGCCTCTGCCCCACCGTTCTGCCTCCACCCCCATCCCTAC
>CAXUCS010000287.1:0-511 GCA_964249365.1 uncultured Caulobacteraceae bacterium
CAACCGCGGCGAGCCGGTGCGGCTCGCCGTCCAGCACCACGGGCACGCGGCCGTGAGCCCAGACCTGCGCCTCCTGGCACACGGTCACCTTCACCGCCGGGTCATCGCGCCATCGTCCCGCCAGCGTGCTGACCCCCAGGCGGAAGGCCTCGAGCGCACCCCGCGGGTCGAGCGTGGCGGCTTCCAGCCCTATGTCGTCCTGCAGGGCGCGCGACACGAGCGGGCACATCAGCGTCAGCGCCTCCGCCTTGCGGCGCTCGCCGCCGTCCAGAGAGAACCGCAGCCGTCCCTTGAAGGCGCGCAGGAGGGCGCGGCGGGCGTGCAGCACCGCCATCCGGAACCGCCCCTTTCGCACGGCCTCGCGCGCCTCCGCCCAGACCGCCGGCGCGCCGAGGATGGCGCATAGTTTGCGGAACTGGCCGTCATTGCCGGCGGCGACGGTGATTGTGCCGTCGCGCACGGCAAAGACCTGGTAGGGCACGACGCTGGCGTGGGCATTGCCGAGGCGGGG
>CAXUCS010000287.1:521-3983 GCA_964249365.1 uncultured Caulobacteraceae bacterium
AAGCTCCGCCCCGCCAGCTCGCCGCCCGAGATGTCGCGCACCTCGCCGGACCGGAGCAGCGCCCGCAGCGCCTCAGGCCAGGGCCTGCGACCGTTGAGCGCGAAGGGAAGCATGTTCATGGTGCCGCCGGGCAGGGCGGCGAGGATCGGGCCGTCCGGGCCGCACAGCTCCGCGCTGCGCGCCAGGGTGCCGTCGCCCGCCAGCACGATGAGCAGGTCCGGCCGCTCGGCGACCGCCGTCTCCAGGGCCTGCCGGATGTCGGACGCGGCTGCGACCCGGGGCTCCAGCGCCATGCCGAAGCTCGCCGCGATCGCCTTCATCCGCTCGCCCGCCTGGGCGTCGACGCCGCCGGATGCGACGTTTATGACCGCCGCGACCCTGCCGAAGCGCAGAGGCGGCGGCGAGGCGGGCGCATCGTCCATCGATCCGCAACGCCGCCTTGCGGGCGACGTTCCTCCTCCCGGTTCCGCCATCTTGGCGCGCCCCGGCGCACGTAGCATAGTGCGTCCGCCAGGGAGGCTGGATGGTGCGGAGCGTCACGGTCACGGTTCTGTTGGGGCTTTCGGCAGGCGGCTGCGCCCTGCACCATGTGGACCGGCCCAACTGGGCGCGCTTCGGCAACACCTCGACGGCGGAGGGAGGGCCCGCCTATCACCGGGACCCCCATCACCAGTATTTCGACAAGGCCCACAACCGCTACTACTACTACGATCCTGATCAGAAGCAGTTCTTCTGGGAAAATGGCCAGCCGAAAGGCTGAGCCGCGTAGGGGCTTGAGGCTATGACCTGCATCAGGGGCGTAAGGCCTGCACTCGTCCTTGCGGCGGGACTTGCGACGATCGTGGCGTCGGCTTGCCGGACGACCGCTCCCACACCTTTCACCCTGGGCGCCTCCGCCGTGCGGCCGGCGTGCGCCGACATCACCTTCCCGATCTATTTCGCCGAGGGATCCGACCAGTTGACGCCTACCGCCGCCCAGGTGATCGGCGTCCAGGCGGGCGTGGTGCGGGGCTGCCGCATCGGCTATGTCAACGTCATCGGCCTGACCGATGCGCACGGCCGCTCGGCCGACAACCTGGACCTTTCGCGCCGGCGTGCGACGGCCGTGGCCAAGGCGCTGGCCGGCGCTGGCCTTCCCGTCCCCAAGTTCGAGGTGAGCGGCCAGGGCGAGACCGGAGCCCTGACCGACGGCGGGCGCCCGGTCCCGCTCCGGCGCAAGACGGAGGTTATCATCCACCCCCTGCCGCCCGCCTGACGCCGGCGTCTCGCCTGTCCCGTCAGGAACGGGGTCCTGCTCCGGACGTTTGCGGAAGGCGACGACGCGGACGGTCTGCGTCGAGGGGAGCCGCTCATGTCCATGACGCCGCCGGAACGTGATGCAAGTGCGGCTGGACCTGAGGTCACGCCGACCGAAGCGCGCGGCGCCATGCGGACCGGCCGCAACATCTGGATCCTGCTGATCTCCCTGGTGCTGGTCACGGTGGCGCTCATCGGCCTGTGGCTGGCCAACGCCTCCCACATGGCCAGGATCAACCACCCGCAGGTGCGCGACATGAACGCCCAGGACGTCTCAACCTTCAACACGCCGGCGGGGTCGGCGCGCGGCGCGCCGCCGGACGCCCGCTCCACCAACACCCAATAGGCGACCCGCGGCCGAACCCCTCGCTTGATCATATAAGGACAGCTTTATATGGTGCCGTGCCCTCGCCGCTTGCGAGGCGAGTGCGCGGAGATCGCCTTGAGCCGGCCGTCCTACATCTTCACCAGCGAGAGCGTGTCCGAGGGCCACCCGGACAAGGTCGCGGACCGCATCTCCGACACGGTGGTGGACGCCTTCCTCGCCGCCGACCCCTATGCGCGCGTCGCCTGCGAGACGCTTGTGACCACCAACCGCATCGTGCTGGCCGGCGAGGTCCGCGGGCCTGAGGGCGTGGTCGAGAGCCTGGAGGAAAGCGTCCGCGCCGCGGTGAAGGACATCGGCTACGAGCAGGAGGGCTTCCACTGGTGCCATGCCGACTACGCCTGCCACCTCCACGCCCAGTCCGCCGACATCGCCATGGGGGTGGACGCCAGCGGCAACAAGGACGAGGGCGCGGGCGACCAGGGCATCATGTTCGGCTATGCGACCAACGAGACGCCCGAGCTGATGCCGGCGACGCTGCAGTTCTCCCACAACATCCTCAAGCGCCTGGCGGAGGTGCGCCACTCCGGCGAGGAGAGCGGGCTGGAGCCGGACGCCAAGAGCCAGGTGACGCTCCTGTACGAGAACGGCCGGCCGGTGCGCGCCACCTCCATCGTGCTCTCCACCCAGCACAAGGACGGGCTCTCGCCCGCCGACGTCCACGCGATCGCCGAGCCCTACATCCGCCAGGTCATGCCCGACGGCTTCATCACCGACGAGACCCAGTGGCACGTGAACCCCACCGGCAACTTCGTCATCGGCGGCCCGGACGGGGACTGCGGCCTGACCGGGCGCAAGATCATCGTGGACACCTACGGCGGGGCCTCGCCGCACGGGGGCGGCGCCTTCTCCGGCAAGGACCCCACCAAGGTGGACCGCTCGGCCGCCTATGCCTGCCGCTACCTGGCCAAGAACGTCGTGGCCGCGGGCCTGGCGGACAAGTGCACCATCCAGATCAGCTATGCAATCGGGGTCGCCCAGCCGCTCAGCTTCTACGTCGACCTGCACGAGGGCGGCCACATCGACCCGGCCAAGCTCGAAGCCGTCCTGCCCGAGCTGATCGGCGGCGCCACGCCCCGGGCCATCCGCGAGCACCTGAAGCTGAACCGCCCCATCTACGCCCGCACCTCGGCCTACGGCCATTTCGGCCGCCACCCGGACGCGGACGGCGGCTTCTCCTGGGAGAAGACCGACCTGGCGGACGAGCTGAAGCGGCTGGCCTGAGCCGCGGTCCGAGCGGCGGCGTGGTCCAGGAGGCGCACGGGCCTCTCCGAAGCTACGGCCGCATCAAGTCGAGGCCCATCAAGCCCCGCCAAGCCGAGCTCCTCGACACGCTGCTGCCCCGTCTGGCGCTGGACCTCTCCGGCCCGCTGGACCCCGCCGTCCTGATGCCTGGCGCCCGCGAGACCTGGCTGGAGATCGGCTTCGGCGGGGGCGAGCACCTGGCCGAGCAGGCCGCGCGCCGCCCCGACGTCCTCATGCTCGGGGCCGAGCCGTTCCTGAACGGGGTGGGGGCCGCGCTCCGCCACCTCAACCTGCGTGACGTCGGCAACGTCCGGCTGCACGCCGGCGACGCGCGCGACCTCCTCGCGCGCTTGCCTGACGCCGTGCTCGCGCGTGTCTTCATCCTCTTCCCCGACCCCTGGCCCAAGGCGCGGCACAACAAGCGGCGGCTGGTGCAGGCGGAGACCGTCGCCGAGTGGGCGCGGGTGCTGAAGCCCGGCGGCACGCTGCGCTTCGCCACCGACTGGGAGGACTACGGCGCCTGGACCCTGGAGCGT
>CAXUCS010000288.1:0-348 GCA_964249365.1 uncultured Caulobacteraceae bacterium
GCCGTCGCCATCGGCGGGGTTCTCGCCGTCAAGGCGCTGTCGGGCGTACAGGGCCTGCCGGACCTTCTGTCGGCGACCCGCGCCCGTGCGGAGGAGACGGCCGCGACGGCCGGGGCCAAGGCGGCCGTGACCCCGCCGGCCGCTGCGCCCCTGTCCACCACGGCGCAGGCCGCCCGGCCGACGCCGGCCTGCGCCGAGTCGCCGACCGACCTGGCGCGCGAGGCGGGCGTGTCGCCGGGCGAACTCCAGGCGCTGCAGAACCTCCAGGCCCGCCGCGGCCAGCTCGACGCCCGGGAGAAGGCGCTGGACACCCAGCTCCAGTTGCTCGCCGCCGCCGAGACGAAGGTG
>CAXUCS010000288.1:358-3958 GCA_964249365.1 uncultured Caulobacteraceae bacterium
ACGCCAAGCTGCGCGCGGTGAGCGACGTCAAGGCGCAGATCCAGGGCCTGCTCGGCCAGGCCGGCCAGCAGCAGGAGGCCGACGTCGATCGCCTCGTCAGCGTCTATGAGAAGATGAAGCCCCGCGACGCCGCCGCGGTGATGGCGACGCTGGACGACCGGGTGCGCATCCCGGTCGCGGCCAAGATGAAGGTATCGGCGCTCGCCGCCATCCTGGCCCAGATGCCCACGCCGGAGGCCAAGAAGATCACCGAAAGCCTCGCGGAGCGCGCGGACAACGCCAAGGTCACGCTGAACGCCGCCACCCAAGCGCCGCCGCCCGCGCCCGTCGCCGCGGCCCAGTCGAGCGATCCGCTGGCGCCTGCGCCCGCCACTCCGGTGAAATCGCACAGGGTCCACCCGCACACGCTCGCGAGCACCGCCCATACGGCCACCCCGACGCAGGCCGGAGCCGCCTCGGTCGCCAGCGTCAAGCCCACGCCGCTCGCCCTACCTGCGGCGTCGACCGCCGCGTCAACGCCTACAGCGGCCAAGCCGTCCTAAGTTTGTCCTCCCCAGCACGCGGCGGGGGAGGACAGCTAGCCCCTACCGCGGCGCGAGCCGGATGGCGCCGTCCAGCCGGATTGCGGCGGCGTTCAGGTAGACGTTCTGCAGGATGTCGAGCGCGGTCTGGGCGTAGTCGTCCGCCGTACCCAGCCGCTTGGGGAAGGGGATGTTGGCGGCCAGGGCGTCCTGCACGTTCTGGGGCATGGCGGCCATCATGGGCGTCTGGAAGATGCCGGGCAGGATGGTGTTGACCCTGATCCCGTCGTTCATCAGGTCGCGGGCTATCGGCAGCGCCATGGCCAGCACGCCGCCCTTGGAGGCCGAATAGGCCGCCTGACCGACCTGGCCGTCCTCCGCCGCGACCGAGGCGGTGTTGACGATGCAGCCCCGCTCGCCGTCGGCCAGCGGCTCCAGCGCCACCATGCCGCTCGCCGACCGGGTGATGCAGCGGAAGGAGCCGAAGAGGTTGATCCGGACCGTGCGCTCGAACAGCTCCTGGGGGAAGGTGGTGACCTCGCCGGTGTCCTTCTTGCGCCCGACCGTCTTGGCGCCGCTGGCGATGCCGGCGCAGTTGACCAGCACGCGCTCCTGCCCGTGCGCCTCGCGGGCGCGGGCGAAGCCGGCCTCCACGTCGGCGTCACTGGTCACGTCGACCCGGCAGAACACCCCGCCGATCTCGCCCGCGATCGCCTCGCCCCGTTCCCCGTTCATGTCGAAGATCGCGACCTTGACACCGCGGGCGGCCAGCGCGCGGGCCGTCCCCTCGCCGAGGCCGGACGCGCCGCCGGTCACCACGGCGGAGATGGAGGAGTCGAGGTTCATGGGCGGTTCTCCGTGCTCAGGTTCGAACGAGTTTCTCCCTCCTTGCCCGGACCTGTTCCGGGCATCCAGAGCGCGACACCCAGATCAGAAGGTGCATCGGCCTGCGACAAGGGCTTCAGGCCGCGGCGCTCTGGGCGCCCGGAACAGGTCCGGGCGAGGAGGAGAAGGGCAAAGCTAGCTAGCGTCTAGGCGAACTCCACAAGCACCTCGTCGGCCGCGACGCTGTCGCCGGGCTTGACGCCGACCGCCTTCACGATGCCGTCGCGCTCGGCCTTGATCAGGTTCTGCATCTTCATGGCCTCGATCACCGCCACCGCCTCGCCGGCCTTGACCTCGCGCCCCACCTCCACGTCCAGGCTCACCACCAGCCCCGGCATGGGGGAGACGATCAGCTTGGAGGTGTCCGCGGCCGCCTTCCTAGGTAGCCGCTCATGCAGTTCGGCGGAGAGCGGGGTGAGCACCAGCACCCTGGCCCGGGCCGCGCGGTGGCGGATCACGAAGCCCTCGGGCGCAGGCTGCACCTCCAGGCTGAAGGCGCGCCCGTACAGGAGGCCGCGGAACAGCCGCCGGCCGGGGCGCCAGTGGACCTCGCCCAGGCGCAGCCGGCGGCCTTCGCCGACCAGCTCGACGTGGAGGGCGGCGTTGTCGCCGGTCAGCTTCACCGCCCGCTTGTGCTCGCCGACCAGGACCACGAACTCGCTGCGCATCGGGGCGGCGAACATCTTCTCGCCGTTCTGACGCGCGCGGGTGACCGACAGGCGGTGCATCCAGCAGGCCGCCGCCGTCATCAGGTCGAGCTGGCCCACGTCGGGCTCCAGCCCGCCGAAGCCGTCCGGGAACTCGTCCTTGATGTAGCTGGTGGAGAGGCGGCCCTCGCGGAAGCGGGCCTGGTCCATGACCGCCGAGAGGAAGGACGCGTTGTGGCCGAGTCCCTCTATCTCCAGGTCCTCCAGCGCGCGCGCCATGCCGTCCACGGCCGCGTCCCGCGTCGCGCCATGGGTGCAGAGCTTGGCGATCATGGGATCGTAGAACATCGAGATCTCGTCGCCTTCGCGAACGCCGGAGTCGTTCCTGACCGTGTAGAGGCCCCGCTCGCCTTCGGCCGGCGGCTGGTAGCGCACCAGCCGGCCGATGGAGGGCAGGAAGCTCCTGTAGGGGTCCTCGGCGTACAGACGGCTCTCGATCGCCCAGCCGTTGATATTCAGGTCCTGCTGGCTGAACGCCAGCGGCTCGCCGGCAGCCACCCGGATCATCTGCTCCACGAGGTCGAGCCCCGTGATCAGCTCGGTGACCGGATGCTCCACCTGAAGACGCGTGTTCATCTCGAGGAAGTAGAAAGACTTGTCCTGGCCGGCGACGAACTCCACCGTGCCGGCCGAGTCGTAGCCGACCGCCTGCGCGAGCGCGACCGCCTGGGCGCCCATGGCCGCGCGGGTCTCGGGGTCCAGCAGCGGGGAGGGCGCCTCCTCGATCACCTTCTGGTTGCGGCGCTGGATGGAACACTCGCGCTCGAACAGGTGCACCACATGGCCGTGCTTGTCGCCGAGCACCTGGATCTCGATGTGGCGGGGCGAGGTGATGAACTTCTCGATGAAGATGCGGTCGTCCCCGAAGGCGCCCTTGGCCTCCGCGCGCACCGCCGGAAAGCCCTCCTCGACCTCGGGACGCGAATAGGCGACGCGGATGCCCTTGCCGCCGCCGCCGGCCGAGGCCTTGATCATGACTGGATAGCCGATCTCCTCGGCGATCCGGACCGCGTGGGCGGTGTCGTCGATCTCGCCGATGTGGCCGGGCACGGTGGAGACGCCGGCGCGCTGTGCGGCCTTCTTCGACTCGATCTTATCACCCATGGCGGCGATGGCTGAGGCGTTCGGGCCGATGAAGGTGATGCCGGCGTCCTGGCAGGCCTGCGCGAACTCCGCCCGCTCCGACAGGAAGCCGAAGCCGGGGTGCACCGCCTCCGCCCCCGTATCGCGGCAGGCCTGGATGATCCTGTCGGCCAGCAGGTAGGACTGCGCGGCGGGCGGCGGCCCGAGGAAGACGCGCTCGTCGGCCATCTCGACCGCGAGGCTGCCCGCGTCCGCCTCGGAATAGACCGCAACGGTCCCGATGCCGAGTCGGCGGCAGGTCTTGATGATGCGAACCGCGATCTCGCCGCGGTTGGCGATCAGGATCTTGGAGAACATGCGCGGCCTTTTCCCTTCCCCAGAGGGGCAGGACCATAGCTTGAGCC
>CAXUCS010000289.1:0-3950 GCA_964249365.1 uncultured Caulobacteraceae bacterium
CGCCTCGCTATAGCGCCATCCGCTTGGCCCTCGCCACGTCCAGGGCCGCCCGAAGTTCTCACACCGCCTTTAGCTCGACTCGCCACGCCCCCTCCCCGCGACGCGGAGGAGGGGAAAGGCGTCAGCGCTCCGGCGCCCCGCCCTGCGCCCCCGCCGCGACCACGCCGAGCACGGCGCCGGGGTTCATGCTGTCGACCATGGAGGAGGGGATCAGGATGGTCGCTCCGCGCTCCTTGGTCGTCTCATAGATGATGTTCATGGCGCGGAGCTGGAGGGCGGCCGGCGTGCTGGCGTAGGTCTGGGCCGCTTCGACGAACTTCTGCGCCACCTCCCGCTCGGCCTCCGCCAGGGCCACGCGGGCGAGGCGTTCGCGCTCGGCCTGGGCCTGGCGGCTCATGGCGTCCTGCAGCGAGTCGGGCACGCCGATGTCCCTGATCTCCACCCCCACCACCGAGACGCCCCAGCCGGCGGTCTTGCGCCCGATGGTCTCGCGCAGCTTCTCGTCGCTCTCCGTCCGGTCGGACAGGAGGTGGGACAGGAGCGAGGAGCCGACCATCTCACGGAGCGAGGTCTGGCTGACCCGCGCCACCGCAGAGCGATAGTCGATGATCTCCAGCGCCGCGCGCTCGGCGTCATGCACCTGCCAGAACACCACCGCGTCGATGTTCACCGGCACCGTGTCGCGGGACAGCGCCTGCTCGGCGTTGAACTCGGTGGTCTGGATGCGCCCGTCGATCCAGACCGCCACCCGGTCGATGATGGGAACGATGAGGAAGAGGCCCGGCCCCCGCACCGCCTTCAGCCGGCCGAAGCGGAGCACGATCGCCCGCTCCCATTGGTTGGCCATCATGAGCGACTGCGGGATGAAGAAGGCGACGATGGCGAGGAGGACGGCGAGCGCATAGCCCGGATAGGCCGCCCCGCCCGCGGCCGACATGCGCGTTCCGTAGCCGACCAGCCCGGCGATCAACAGGACGAGCGCAGCCAGCGCCTGCGCCGGACGGTTCGACCGCAAGAGCCCGCTGTCGTTCATCCGCCCTGCCCTCGGTTCCCTGCGAACCTGCGCCGGAGAGGGCGGGGCCGCAAGGGTCAGGCCGCCTCGTCCACGTCCTGGTCGCTCGAAGGGTCGTGGTCGGCTTCCAGCGAGGCCTCCTCCGCTTCCAGCGCCGCGGCCTCGGCCGGGAAGATGCCGAAGCGGGCGGCGACGTCGGGGGCGTAGCGCAGGAGGTCGGGGCGGAGCTTCAGCAGGCTGATGTCCTTGGCCTTGCCCTCCAGCATGACGTCGAACTCCAGCCCGTCGGCGTCGCGCATGAAGCGGGCGAACTCGAAGGGGTTGGTGAAGTCCGCGTGCCCCGTCCAGATCGGCGGCAGCAGCACCGTCTTCTTGCGCGCCCCGGCCTTGACCGGCGCCTTGGTCACCTCGCCGGCCTTCGCCTTGGGCGCCGGCTTGCCCTTGGGCGCCTTCACCGCCCGCACCACTTCGCGCAACTCCGTGCGGGGCGAGGAGAAGTGGATCTTGGGCCGCTCACCCTGCGGCCAGGTGGCGATGAACTTCCGAAGCGTCTCGACCATCGGCAGCCCTTGCGGGTTCAGGCACCAGTGGTGCTGGTAGTCGAACACGCAGCGCACACCCGTCCGCTCGGTGATCCACAAGACGTCGGCGGCGGAGAAGCGGATGTCGTCGTTCTCCAGCACCATGCGGCGCTTGACGTGCTCGGGCAGCAGGCGCTCCCAGGTCTGCACCCAGCGGGCGCGGGACGCCCCGCTGTCGCCGTACACGCCGCCGACGTGGATCACCATCACCGCCTCGGGCCCGAGCTCCATGCGGTCCAGGATCTCCGCCTGGCTCGCCAGGTCCCAGATGCTCTTCCGCGTCAGCTCCGGGTCCGGGCTGTTCAGGAGCACGTACTGGGAGGGGTGGAAGGAGAGGCGGATGCCGAGCTCCCTCGCCCGCTTTCCCGTGGCGCGAAGCTCCGCGTCGCTCTCCGCCACCATGTTATGGAACTGCGGCATGTCGGGGTGCGTCGCATAGGGCGCGAGGTCCGAGGACATGCGGTACATGTCGAGCCGCACCTTCTTCATGTGGTCGAATATGGCGTGGAGGTGCTCCAGCGAGCACTTCAGGTGCGGGTTCTTCCTCCAGCCCCGGGTGTCGTTGCTCTTCAGCCCGGGCTTGCCCATCACCTTGACGGGGAAGCCGAGCCGCATGGGCGTGTTGGCGGCGCTCATGGCGCATCGACCTCCTGTTCGGGACCGAAGCCGAGGCCCCGGATGAAGCGGTTCCAGTCGGGCGTCTTCAGCGCGCCGCCCGTGGCCCCGCGGTGACCGGAGCCGTACTCGTCGCCCGCGCCGTCCGGCCGGTGCCCGGCCAGGAAGGCGACCAGGTCGCGGTCGACGCCGGAGCGGATGGCGAAGTGCACCCAGCCGGGCCGGTAGCCGGTGTTGGCCGCCATCGCGATCTTGTCGCCGAGCCTTGATCGCCACTGCTGGGCGATCAGCGGGTGGATCTGGGTCGGTGAGGAGAAACGGATCAGCGCCACCTCGCCCACAACCTTGGGCCCGAGCCTCTTGGCCGCTTCGAGCTCGGCCTTCACCTCCGCCTTGGCGTCGCGGAGCGCCTGCTGGTCCGGTCCGTCACCCTTCACGATCGCCTTGGGCCCGTCGCTTTCCAGGAGGAGCCGCAGCGCAGGGGAGGCGTCGCCGGAAGCCGAGCGGCGGGGCGCGTTGATCAGGCTGACGGCGTCGCGAATGGCGGTGACGCCGTAGCGGCGCGCCTCCTCCATCTCCTCGAAGCCGGCGCGGTCGGCCATGTCGCCGACCAGCCCCATGGCCGCCAGCCACAGCCAGGGCTCCGCGTCCGCGATCTCGCCCGCACACCACCAGGCGATCAGGCTGGAGGTCGGGATGGGGTCGAAGCCGTGGCCGGCGATGACCTCGATCCCCTCGGGCGCGGCCTGGGGCAGGTGGTGGTCGACCACCAGGGTCGGCGTGCCGAGCTTGGGGCCGCGCTCGCGCAGGCCGAGGTCGGTGACCACGATCCCGGCGGCGGGTTGGTCCGCCAGCTCGGCGCGCATCTCGTCGGTGTAGGCGCCTTCGCCGCGGCCGACGATGCGGGTCCTGACCTCGCGCCCGTCGGCCCGAAAGGCCCGGGCGAACAGCGCTGTGGCGGCCAGCCCGTCGGCGTCGTTGTGGCCGAGGACCCAGACCGGCGCGTCCCGGCCGAAGCCCTCCAGCACCCGGCGGAACTGCGCTCGAACCTGGGGGGCCTGCTCGGCGGACGGCGACATCAAACGGCAACGCGCAAGCCAGCGCGATGTTCGGCCGCCGACCGCTTCGGGATGACGTGATCACGCCCTCCCTCCCCCAGGCGTCGCCCTGCCCCTGAGGGAAAGGTGCGGCGGACCAGCCACGCCGCGCCGGAGCACGGGCGGCGGGGCTGCAAGAAGACCGGACCTGAGGCGGCCCGGCCCTTTTCTTCACGATGTGAAAGACCGGGGTGCAAGATGTCGGAATCACCCTGCTCGCGCCAACTAACAAGTTGCCACTTTGTTCTGGACGCGGACGGCGGGCCAGCGGCCGTAGCGCAGCGCTACTCCGCCGCGAGCTGCTGCACCGCTAGGGCGTCGGCGACGATGCGGTGGAGGTCGGCGCGGCGGGGCCGCCAGTCGGTCCAGCGCAGGAGACGGGCGTTGTCGGCCACCACCTCCGATGGATCGCCGGGGCGGCGGGGTGCGAAGCGGCGCGCAAGGCGGCGGCCGGAGGCGCGCTCCACCGCGTCTAGCATCTGCAGCACCGACCAGCCCCGACCGTAGCCGCAGTTCAGGATCCGCGGAGCCTCCTCCCTGCCGAGAAGCGGCAGGGCCGCGAGGTGGGCCGCAGCGAGGTCCTCCACGTGGATGTAGTCCCGTACGCCTGTGCCGTCGGCCGTGGGATGGTCGCAGCCGTAGACG
>CAXUCS010000290.1:0-3950 GCA_964249365.1 uncultured Caulobacteraceae bacterium
TCCCGGTGGTGGACTGGCCCGCCGAGAGCGCCGCCAGCACCACCCGCCCGCCGGCCTGCTGCACCACCTCGGCGCCCACCACCCTGTCGATCGTGTAGTCCGCCCCTTTGACCAGAACGTCGGGGACGAGCGCGCCGATCAGCTCCAACGGCGTGTCCTCCGCGAAGGCGACCACGCCGTCGACGTCGCGCAGCGCCGCGATCACCGCCGCACGGCTCTCCAGGGGGTTGACCGGCCGGGTCGGGCCTTTCAGCCGCTGGACGCTCGCGTCGGTGTTCAGCGCCACCACCAGCCGGTCGCAGGCGGCGCGCGCCTGGCGCAGGAGCGAGACGTGGCCGGGGTGCAGGATGTCGAAACAGCCGTTGGCGAAGCCGACGCTCAGGCCCTGCTCCTTCCAGTCGGCCACCCGCGCCCGCATCGCGTCCAGGGGCTCCAGCCCGGGGGGCGGCTCGGCGTGGCGGTCGTGGTCGCCGGCGTCGAGCTCGGCCAGCACCTCGGCGATGTCGGCGGTGGCGGTGCCGAGCTTGGAGACCACCACCCCGGCGGCCGCATTGGCGACATGGACGGCCTGGGACAGCGGGCGGCCCGCGGCGTGGCAGAGCGCGAGCGTGGCGATCACCGTGTCCCCGGCGCCGGACACGTCGAACACCTCCCGCGCCCGGGCGGCGACCGAGTGCACCTCGCCGGACGCCTCCACCAGCATCATGCCCTTCTCCGAGCGGGTGGCCAGGATCGCCTCGGCCCCGGCGGCCTCCAGCACGTGGCGGGCGGCGGCGACCACCTGCGCCTCGTCGCCGACCGGCATGCCTGACGCGAGCTGGAGCTCGTGGAGGTTGGGGGTGATGCAGGCGGCGCCGCGGTAGCGGGAGAAGTCGCGGCTCTTGGGGTCGACGAAGGCGGCCACGCCTGCCGCCCGTGCCGCGTCCAGCACCTCGCGCGTCATCTCCAGGTCGAGCACGCCCTTGCCGTAGTCGGCCAGCACCACCGCACCCACCCGCGGCAGGGCCTGGCGGACGGCGACCAGGAGCGCGGTGCGCTCGCGCTCGCTCAAGGGGGCGCGGCTCTCCTCGTCGGCGCGCACCACCTGCTGGTTGGCGGCGATGTAGCGGGTCTTGCAGATGGTCGGGCGGTCGTCGGTGTCGACGCAGGCCGCGTCCACGCCTGACAGGGCCTGCATGATGCGCCTGAGCCGCGTCCCCGTGTCGTCCAGCCCCACCAGGCCTATCAGCACCGCGCGCCCGCCGAGCGAGGCGATGTTGTTGGCCACATTGCCGGCGCCGCCCAGCATCTCGCGAGTCCGGTTCAGCCGCAGCACCGGCACGGGCGCTTCCGGCGAGATGCGCTCCACCTCCCCGTACAGGAAGCGGTCGAGCATCAGGTCGCCCACGCACAGGACCGAGATGTTGGAGAAATCCACGCGGGCGCGCCCTGCACTGCTCGACCGGGGCTTATAGGCGCCGCTCCCGCGAGCGTCCATTCGGCCCGCTACCCCGGCGCCGCCGGCTGGGCTAAGGACCGCGGTCGCCGCCGACCCTGGAGCCGTCCCGATTTCCCTGCCGCCCCGCGTCCGAGCCCTCGCCCGCCGGGTCAGGAGCGCCCTGACCCTTTCCGACCCGCTGCGCCTGACGCAGGTTCGCCTGGAGGGCGTGGCCGGCGACCTGTCCACCCAGGCCGACAGGGCGCGCACCGCCAACAACCCGCTGGCCGCCGCCCTCCTCTACGAGGCGGCGCTGAAGGTCAGGCCGGACCACTTCGACATACAGGTGCAGTGCGGCCACATGTTCAAGGAGGCGGGCGACCTGCCCCGGGCCGAAGAGCACTACCTCCTGGCCGAGGCGCTCTCGCCGGACGATGCGGACCTCCAGCTCCAGCTCGGGCACTTCAACAAGGTCGCGGGGCGGCTGGAACAGGCCGAGCAGCACTACCGCCGCGCCCAGGCGCTCGACCCGGCCGCCGCCGCCCCGCGGCGGGAGCTCGCCATGCTGCAGATCGCGCTGGCGCCGCAGGACGCGCCGGGGCTCGCGCTCGACTACGACCGGCTGGTCCCGGAGCTCTTCCCTCGGCCGGAAGGCGCGCGGCGGCGCAGCTTCGTGGACGCCGTCTACGTCCGCCGGCTCGGCACGCGCAAGGAGCGGACCCGCTGGGGCGTTCTGCGGACCCTGCGCGGGGTGGAGGCGATCCACGGCTACTGCATATCGGGCCAGCCGATCGCCCGGATGCAGATCCTCCTGGAGGACAGGGTGCTGTACGAGGGCGCGGTGGAGGGACGCCCGTTCGAGGGCGCACTGCCGGGCCAGCTCAAATACGTCTTCAACGTCTGGCTCGATTTCAGCGCCGAGACGCCGCGAGCCTGCCGCGCGGAGATCCGCTTCACCGACGTCGCCGGGACGGTGCGCGGCTTCGCCGAGCACGTGGCGGTCGCCCCGCCCCTCCTCGAACGCGACTACCCGGACTCCGACGCGGTGGTGGACCCGCCGGGCGTGAGCCAGGAGGGAGTGGGCGCAGCCGTCGACGCGCGCCCCAGCGTGGTGCGCGCCGCCCGGCGCGAGCTCCTGCCGCCGCCGCGGAGCGTGCTGGTCATGCGCACCGACCAGCTCGGCGACATGGTGACCTCCACCCCGGCCGTGCGGCGGCTGCGCGAGCTCCTGCCGCAGGCGAGGCTGGTGGCGCTGGTCACCAGCGGCAACGCGGACTTCACCGAAACGCTCGGCGTCTTCGACGAGGTCATCACCATCGACTTCCCCGATGACCGCGACGAGCGGCGCCGCATCATGGACGCGCCGACCCAGGAGGCGCTGCGGCTCAAGCTCGCGCCGTACGCCTTCGACATCGCCATGGACTTCGCCGAAAGCGGCGTCTCGCGCCCGCTCCTGCTGCTCACCGGGGCCAAGTTCCTCTACGGCTACTACGACCGCGACTGGCCCTTCCTTGACGGTGGCTTCGAAGGCAACAACCACGACCGCAAGAGCTACGCCGAGATCGCTCCCCAGTCGACCAAGCTGGTGGGGCTGGTGGAGCGCCTGGGCGCCAGCCTTACGAGCCGCGCGGAGGTGATCCGCCGTCCGGAGCTCTCCCGCGCGCGCCTGGAACGCTTCGGACTGGGCGCGCAGGACCGCTTCGCCGTCTTCCACACCGGGGCGCGCATCGTGTTCAGCCGCTGGCCCTACTACCCGAAGCTAGCCGAGCTGATCCTGGAGCGGAGCGACCTCAAGGTGGTGATCATCACCGACGAGCCGTCCTACGCCGCCCGCCTGCCGCCGTCCCTCGCAGGCGCCGACCGCTTCCGGCTGATCGACCAGCGGCTGGACTTCGACGACTTCGACGCGCTGCTCAGCTTCTGCAGCGTGTTCGTGGGCAACGACACGGGGCCCAAGCACCTGGCGGCGCTTCGCGGCTCGCCGGTCGTCAGCCTCCATTCCGCCCGCAACAACTGGAACGAGTGGGGGCAGGAACTGACCGGCTCCATCGTCAGCCGCAAGGTCCCGTGCGCCTCGTGTTTCATCTACTACGACGAGGACGAGTGCGGGCGGGGCTTCCCCTGCATCACCCGCATCACGCCGGAGGAGGTGTGGAGCGCCGTCGCCGCCGAGCTTCAGGCCGCCGTCGGCTGAGCGGAACGGGCGGCTTGCGGGTCGAGGAGGTCCGAGGCGCCGTCGGGCTCCGGGCGGTGGAGGCGGACTGGCGGGCGCTCTACCACCGCTGCCCCGACGCCTCGCCCTTCCAGTCGCCGGACTGGCTCCTGTCCTGGCTCGACGCCTTCCGGCCGGAGCGTCCCTATGCGCTGGCCTTCCGGGCGGACGGCCGGCTCCTCGGCCTAGCCCCCTTCTTCATCCACGAGGCGGCCGGCGAGCGCCAGCTGACGCTGCTCGGCAACGGCGTCAGCGACCGGCTCGACCTCCTCGCCGAACCGGACCACGCCGCGGACGTCGCCGCCGCCCTCGCGCGGGGCC
>CAXUCS010000291.1:0-3899 GCA_964249365.1 uncultured Caulobacteraceae bacterium
CCCAGCGCGAGGCGGGGTTCAGCGCCGGGGCCACGCCGGAGCTCGTCACCACGCCGACGCCCGCGGTCGAGGCGGCGCTGCGCATCCTGGTCGCCGGGCGCGAGGGCGGCGAGGCCGCGGCGCTGCGCGAAGCTGCCGACGAGGCCGCGCCCGACCTCCACGGCGTCTGCGACGGGGCGCCCTTCGACACGCTGCGCGACCTGGACGACCGCACCGCCGAGGTGCTGGAGGTGCTGACCTCGACCGGCAAATATGTCTGGGCGCCCTGGAGCCAGGTCACCTCGCTCGAGCTCCGCCCCATCGAGCGGACGCGCGACCGGGTCTGGCGCCCCGCCGAGCTCGACCTCAAGGACGGGCCGAGCGGCGTCGTCTACCTGCCGATGATCTATCCGGCGCGCGTGGACGCCATGACCGACGCCTTCCGGCTCGGGCGCGAGACCGCCTGGACGGAGGAGGGCGGCCTGACCTGCGGCCTCGGCCAGCGTTGCCTTCTGATCGGCGAGGAGATGGTGGTCTTCTCCAGCGTGGCCGAGCTGACGCTCCAGGTCGGGGACTGAGGCCCATGCCCGCCCGGCGCAGGGACGCCGACCTCCATGCCGGTTCGCTCCTCGACCGGCTGATCGACGACAGCGTCGACGGCGGCGCGGATGCGCCCAGCTACACCCGGCTGAAGGAGGGGCTGCGGCGCGACCTGGAGGACGTGCTGAACACGCGCCGCCGTTTCCTGCGGCCGCCCAAGGCCCTGGCCGAACTCGACCGCTCGCTCCTCTCCTACGGCCTCAGCGACTTCACCAACGAGGAGCTGAACTCCTTCACCTTCCGCCAGGACTTCGCCGACGAGGTGCGCGAGGTGCTGCGCCGGCTGGAGCCCCGCATCACGGTCCACGACGTGCAGCTCCTGGACAACATGGACGCGCTGGACCGGCGCCTGCGCTTCCGCATCACCGGTGTCGCGCACCTCGGCCCCGAACGCGAGGAACTCGCCTTCGACAGCTACGTCGACCCTATCGAGGGCGCCATCGTGGTGCGAGACTGACGGGGATGGCGGTCAGGTCGTACCATCACGCTCAGAGGGGTTTCTCTCCTCCCCTGCGAAGGGGGGGAGGGGGACCACGCGCAGCGTGGTGGAGGGGGCGCGCCGTCGCCCGCTCCGATGTCCGCGACACCCCCCTCACCCTTCGGGCGGTTCCCTCCCCCCGGTTCAGGGGGCGAGAGACCGGCGAGCCGTCCCTTGAGGCGTGTGCTCGTCGGACGCGTGGCGGGCGGCTTCGGCGTACGGGGCGAGGTCCGGATCAGCGCCTATACCGAAGACCCGCTGAGCCTCCTCGCCTACCGCACGCTCCTGCGGGAAGACGGTTCGCCCCTCCTCACGCTGGCGTCCGGGCGCGCCGCCAAGGGCGCCCTGATCGCCCGGGCGACGGAGGTCGCGACCAAGGAGGCCGCCGACGCCCTGCGGGGAACCCGCCTCTACGTCCCCCGCGAGGTCCTGCCGCCGCCGGACGAGGAGGAGTTCTACCTCGCCGACCTGATCGGCCTGCACGCCGAGACCGAGGGCGGCGAGCCGTTCGGCCGGGTCAAGGCCGTGCACGACTTCGGCGCGGGCGACATCCTGGAGATCGATCCGGGCGGCGGGCGGCCGACCCGCCTGATCGCCTTCACCCGCGAGGCCGTGCCGCAGGTGCGTATGGCCGAGGGCCGGCTGGTGGTCGCGCCGCCGATCGAGCAAGGTGAGCCGGAGCCGGCCGAACATCCGCCGCAAGAGGATGGAAGGTGACACCCATGATCGCCCGCCGCTTCCGCATCCTCGCCGCGCCCGTCCTTGCCGGGCTGCTGGCGGCCTGCGCGACCGTGCCGCGCTTCGAGGCGGCCGGCGACATCCACGCCTTCCTCGTCTCCATCCGAGACGGGGACGGGCAGACCTTCGACGCCCATGTGGACCGGCCGGCCCTGAAGACCCAGCTGAAGTCGCGTCTGATCGCGAGCCAGAGTGAGGCGCACGGTGCGGGCAGCCTGCAGGCGCTCGGCGCCGTGCTCGCCGGGCCGCTGGTGGACGTGGGCGTGGACGCGCTGGTGCAGCCCCAGACCTTCCGCGCCGTGGCGATCCAGCTCGGCTACGCGCCGGACCGGCCGATCCCCAACCAGCTGCAGATCACCGCCTTCCTGCGGCTGATCGGCGACGGGGAGGTCTGCGTGGTGACCCGCCGCGACGGCCCCTGCACGCTCGTGTTCCGTAACGAGGAGGGTGTATGGCGGCTGATCGGCTACGAGGGTGATCTCGGCCGACTGGCCCACGGCCGGCTCGGCTGAGGTGGTCAGGCCGCGTTCAGCTTCACCCGACCAGAACCCTCGACCATGGCCCAGACAGGCAAACGGTGCCCGGGCGATGCGGTGTCGCGTTTTCGGACTAAATCTAGGCAACCGGTGAACCCTGGCCGCGAGAAAGACAGCTGAGCGGAATGGCGAAGATCACCCTCATCGACGATGACGAGAACATCACGGCCTCCGTCTCCATCGCGTTGGAAAGCCACGGCCACGAGGTCAAGGTGTTCCACGACGGCTTCTCGGGGCTGCAGGCGCTGGAGGCCGAGCCGCCGGACGTCGCCATACTGGACGTGAAGATGCCCCGCATGGACGGCATGGAGGTGTTGCGCCGCTTCCGCCAGAGCTCCGAAACGCCCGTGATCATCCTGACGTCCAAGGATGAGGAGATCGACGAGATCCTGGGCTTCAACCTCGGCGCCGACGACTACATGCACAAGCCCTTCTCCCAGCGCCTTCTGATCGAGCGGGTGAAGGCGGTGCTGCGGCGCGCCCGTCCGGAAGGCCTCGAGGAGCCGACCGACGCCGCCCCGCCGTCAGGGGACGGCGCGGCGGCCGATACCAAGCCCTTGAAGCGGGGCAAGCTGACGCTTGATCCCCAGCGCCACGACTGCCTTTGGGAAGGGCGGCCGGTGAAGCTGACGGTGACGGAGTTCCTGCTGCTGCAGTCGCTGGCGCAGCGCCCGGGCTTCGTGAAGAGCCGCGACAACCTCATGGACGCGGCCTATGACGACCAGGTCTATGTGGACGACCGCACCATCGACAGTCACGTCAAGCGGATGCGCAAGAAGTTCCGCCAGATCGATCCCGAGTTCGACGCCATCGAGACGCTGTACGGGGTGGGATACCGGTACCGGGAGTAGCAGCGCTTCCTTCCCCCTCGAAGGCGAAGGGCCGTGACCGCCGTCGAGCGGGGTGAGCGGCGCCGCCAGCTGGGGCTCGGCGGCTCGCGGCTGGGGCGGCTGATCCTAGGGCTGAACCTCCTCGGGCTCGCCATCCTGGTGATCGGGGCCTTGGTGCTGAACGAGTTCAGCCGCGGCCTGGTGCAGGCGCGCATCGACAGCCTTTCGACCCAGGCTGAGCTCCTCTCCTACGTGATCGTGCGCGCCGCCACCACCGGCGAGCCCGAGCCGGCCATGGATGCGGAGGAAGCGCGCGAGATCCTGGAGCTCCTCGCCATCCCGCGCACGGAGCGCGCGCGCCTGTACGACGCCCGCGGCCGCCTGATCGCCGACACCGACGTGATCGCCGACAAGGTGCTGGAGCGCGCCCTGCCACCGGCGCACCGCCCGGGCGAGCTCCCCCTCCACCTGCCTTGGCCGAGCCGCTTCGACCCGGCCGCGCGCGAAGCCCGCGCCCATGCGGCCGAACAGGCGGAGGTGCAGGCCGCCCTGGCCGGCCGCAGGGTGGCGCACATGCGCGCGGCGGAGGGCGGCGGGCGCCTCGTCAGCGTCTCCACGCCGATACAGCACGTGGCGGCGGTGCTGGGCGGGGTCGCCATCCAGTCGAGGGACGTGAACCAGATCGTGGCCAAGCAGCGCGCCGCGCTCCTGCCATTCATCCTGATCGCGGTGGCCGCC
>CAXUCS010000292.1:0-3893 GCA_964249365.1 uncultured Caulobacteraceae bacterium
CCCCCGTGCCGATGATGACGCCGAAGACGCTGGGGGCGCCTGCCGCCGCCCCGTCCACCGCCTCCGACAGGGCGAAGCAGTTGGCGTCGTTGGCCAGCCTGACCGCGCGCCCGCTGGCCGCGGCGAGGTCGCGGGCGAGGTCGCGGCCGTTGATGAAGGTGGAGTTGGCGTTCCTGACCAGCCCCGTCGCGGGCGAGACCGACCCCGGGATGCCGACCCCTACCGCCACCTCGCGCCCCACGAGCCCGTCGCAAAGGTCGCGCACGGCGGCGATCATGGGGTCGTAGCTCTGCGGGGTAGGGACGCGCCGCGCCTCCAGCACCGTCCCGTCCGCCCGGAGCAGCGCGGCGGCGATCTTGGTGCCGCCGAGGTCCACGCCCAGGCGCACCGCCTGGGTCGGCGGTGGATCGGACGGGGTGAAGGAGGGCGTCATGGCGTCGGTGCTATAGGGCGGCGTCCGGCCGGCGTCATGGCCGCGGCTGGCGTCCGGCGGACCGCTCGCCTACGAAGCTCGGCCATGGCGCGCATCCTGATCACCTCGGCCCTGCCCTACATCAACGGGATCAAGCACCTCGGCAACCTGGCCGGCTCCATGCTGCCCGCCGACGTCTACGCCCGGTTCCAGCGCGCGCGGGGCGGCGAGGTGCTCTACATCTGCGCCACCGACGAGCACGGCACCCCCGCCGAGCTCGCCGCCGCCGCCGCGGGGCAGGAGGTCGCCGCCTACTGCGACGAGCAGCACGCCCTGCAGAAGGCCATCAGCAGGGCCTACGGCCTGAGTTTCGACTGGTTCGGCCGCTCCTCCAGCCTCCAGAATCGCGAGCTGACCCAGCATTTCGCCCACGTGCTGGAAGAAAAGGGGCTGGTGGAGGAGCGGACCGACCGGATGATCTACTCGATGGCGGACGGCCGCTTCCTGCCGGACCGCTACGTGGAGGGGACCTGCCCGGTCTGCGGCTTTCCCAAGGCGCGCGGCGACCAGTGCGACAGCTGCGGCAGCCTGCTCGATCCGGTGGAGCTGATCGCGCCCTATTCCACCATCTCCGGTTCGCGCGACCTGGAGGTGCGCGAGACCAACCACCTCTACTTGCGCCAGTCCGTACTGGCCGGGCGCATCCGGGAGTGGGTGGATGCGAGGACGGAGTGGCCCCCGCTGACCCGCTCCATCGCCTACAAGCACCTGGACGAGGGACTGATCGACCGCGGAATTACCCGCGACCTCCACTGGGGCGTGCCCGCCTCCTACCGCGGCGAGCCCCGGCCGGGCTTCGAGCACAAGGTGTTCTACGTCTGGTTCGACGCCCCCATCGAGTACATAGGCGCCACGCGGGAGTGGGCGGACGCCACGGGCGCGGACTGGCGGCGCTGGTGGCGGCTGGACGCGGGCGCGGACGACGTCCGCTACGTCCAGTTCATGGGCAAGGACAACGTCGCCTTCCACTCGGTCAGCTTCCCGGCCACGATCCTCGGCTCCGACGAGCCCTGGAAGACGGTCGATCTCCTCAAGAGCTTCAACTGGCTGAACTGGTACGGGGGCAAGTTCTCGACCTCCCAGGGACGCGGCGTCTTCATGGACCAGGCGCTGGAGCTGCTGCCGGCGGACTGCTGGCGCTGGTACCTGCTGTCGAACGCGCCGGAAGGGTCCGACACCGCCTTCACCTGGGAGCAGTTCGCCACCGCGGTGAACAAGGACCTGGCCGACGTGCTCGGCAATTTCGTCAACCGCATCCTGAAGTTCTGCGAGACGCGCTTCGAGGGGCGCACGCCCGAGGGCGGCGACGACGCGGGGGCGGAGACGCTCCTCCTCTACATGAAGCTCGCGGAGCCGCTCGCCGAGCTGACGCGCTGCATGGAGGCGATCGAGATCCGAAAGGCCGCCCAGGCGTTGCGCGCGATCTGGGCGCTCGGCAACGAATACCTGGCCGAGGCCGCGCCCTGGACGGTGGTGAAGACGGACCGGGAGCGCGCCGGCGTCATCGTGCGCGCGGCGCTGAACCTCGCGGCGCTGTTCGCCCAGGTGTCGGCGCCCTTCATTCCCTTCACCGCGGCGGTGATCGCGGGGGCTCTGGGACGCGGAGCGCCGGACGTGTGGCCCACCGACCTGAAAGCCGCGCTTTCCCAGGTTGCGCCGGGAGCAGCCGTCCGAGCACCCGAGGTGCTGTTCCGCAAGATCGACGACGCCCAGCTCGCGCAATGGGCGGAGCGCTTCGGCGGCGGCGGTTGAGGACTACGTTTTAGACGTAGACTGCGGGATGACGGGTCTCTACGATGATACGCTTTTCGAGTGGGACGATCACAAGGCCGACTTGAACCTGCAGAAGCATGGGGTGACGTTCGAGATGGCGATGGAGGCCTTCTACGTGAGTGGCCAGGTCGTCGAGGACGACAGGTGCGACTATGGCGAGCAGCGCTTCAACCGCTTCGCCGTGGTCGACGGATTTCCCCTTTGTGTGACTTACACGGAGCGCGATGGGGTGATCAGGCTGATCTCGGCTCGCAAGCAGAACCGGAAGGAGCGGTAAGTGGCTGTCATCCAGCGTAGGCGCATGCCGGGCTATGTCATGTCGGAGAAGGCGCGCGAGCGGCTCGAGGCGATGACCGACGCCGATGTCCTGGCCGCTTCCGAAAGTGATCCTGACGCGCTGCCCATGACGGAGAGTCAGATCGAGCGGCTTCGCGCCGTTCGGGTCGCGCAGGCAGCGCGGCGACGGACCGGGTTGTCCCAGGCCAAGTTCGCGCAAGCTTACCGCATCAAGGTCGGGCGCCTGCGTGACCTGGAGCAGGGACGACGCCAGCCGGATCCGGTGCTGGTGTCGCTTCTCACCCTGATCGGCGACGATCCGCAGCGCGCCGTGAGGCTGCTGAACCCCGAGCCGAAGTAGGAGACGGCCGGCGCCCGTTAAGCAAGACGAAGCGTTTGGCGTCCAGGCTGGCGGGAAGGTTACGGGACCGGCCGCGGTGACGATCAGCATCTCCTCCGACGTGCTGCTGTCCTACCTGCAAGTGAAGACGGGGCAGGCCAGCGCCGACACGGCCGCGAGCGCCACCACCGCGCTGCAGTCCAAGGCGCCGACCGCGCCCTGGTCCTCCACGGCGACCAGCGCCACGGCCACCACCTCTTCGGCGCTCGTGACCGCGCCCCCCAGCGCGGCGGCCCAGGCCAACCAGCTGGCCGAGCAGATCATCGCCGGCAAGGCGCTGGTCGATCCCGCCGCGACCACCCTGTCCCAGACCACCGGCAGCGCGGCGGCGAACACCGACTACCAGAACCTCTTCGCCCTCTACCAGGGGCTGACCAGCCTGCAGAGCCTGGCCGATGCGGCGTCCTCCTCCACCGTCACCACCGCGCAGCTCGCCATCCTGAGCCAGGCCTTCACCTCGGGCCTCGGCCAGGTCAGGAGCTTCATCTCCGGCAGCCCGTTCCAGGAGTTCGCCGTCTCGGACGGCGCGGTCAGCGCCAGCGAGGAGACGGCCGTCGGCGTGCAGCAGTCCAGCGAAACCTACGACACCGGCCCGCTGGTGAAGACCTCGCCCAACAGCGTCGTCCCCGCGCTCCAGGGCGACATCGCCTTCACCATGAGCGCCGCCAACATCCAGGGCCAGGCCACCACGGTGAAGTTCGACCTGGACGACATGGGCTCCACCCCGCGCACGCTCAGCAACGTCGTCACCTACCTGAACGGGCAGTTGAAGGCGGCCGGGCTGGCCACGCGCTTCGCCACCAACCTGCTTCCCGGTCAGGCCGCGGTGACCACCACCAGCAAAGGCGTGGTCACCACCGTAACGGCCGCGACCCCGGACCAGTACGGGCTGCAGATCAACGGAACGCCGAACGAACTCCTGTCCTTCTCGGCCGCCGCGACGCCCGCCGTCTACATCGCACAGACTTCGAG
>CAXUCS010000293.1:0-3887 GCA_964249365.1 uncultured Caulobacteraceae bacterium
TCCCCTGCCCGGAACCGCATAAGTCCGAAGTGGTCGCCGCCGTCGCCGCGCGGCTGCGCGCCCGCGGGGTGGCGGCGGACGCGGCGCTCGGGCTAAGGGTGGACGGGCCGGACGGCTGGTGGCTGCTGCGCGCCTCCGGCACCGAGCCCAAGCTGACGCTCCGTTGCGAGGGCCGCGACGTCGCCGCCCTGGCCCGGGTCAAGGCCGCCCTCGCCGTGGAACTGGCCGCCGTCGACCTCTTCCCCGACCTGGGCTGAACGACGGACCGGCCTTCCTTGCGGTAGGCGTCTCGTACGCCTCTCGGCGACTGTCGCATGGACAAGACGAACGCCCGTCTTTATATATGCCCTGACATATAGCCTGCTATCTGTAGGGTGGGCGGATGGTCGTCGGGGATGTCGTTCGGGAGCGCGAGCACCTGTTCCTGGGCAGCCGGCTCAAGCGCCTGGCGGAGCGCATGCAGGGTGACGTGGTGCGGGTGGCCGAGCGCGCCGGCCTCGATATCCAGCCGAGCCAATACCCGCTGCTGTTCACCCTGGATCGCTACGGACCCCGGACGATCGGCGAACTGACGGCGGCGATGGCGGTGAGCCAGCCGACGGTGACCCGCGCCGTGGCCCGGCTGGCCGAGACGGGGCTGGTGGAGGTCGGCCGCGGCGGGCGCGACCAGCGGCGCAAGACCGTGTCGCTCAGCCCCGCGGGTCACGCCGCGCTCGACCGGTCCAAGCTCCTGGTCTTCCCCGCGGTGGACGCGGCCGTGCGCGACCTGACGGGCGATCTCGCCGGGTCGCTCCTGGCCCAGATCGGCGCCCTGGAAAGCCGCCTGGCGGAGCGCTCGCTCGACGCTCGGGCGCGCGACTTGGCCGGGGCGGACCTGCGCATCCTGGAGTTCACCGACGCGCTCGCGCCGGCGTTTCGCGACATCAACGCCGAATGGATCGAGGCCATGTACAGCCTGGAGGCGGCCGACCTGCGGGTGCTGGAGAACCCCCGCGCGGAGATCATCGACAAGGGCGGCGACATCCTCTTCGTGGAAGCGGCCGGCCTTGGCGTGGTGGGCGCCTGCGCGCTGCAGCACACCGGCGGCAAGGGTTTCGAACTGACCAAGATGGGCGTCCTGGAACGGGCCCGCGGCGCCAAGGTCGGCGAGTTCCTGCTCCAGGCGGTGATCCGGCGCGGCCGGGCGCTCGGCGCGGACCCGCTTTACCTCCTCAGCAACCGCAAGTCGGAGGCCGCCATCCACCTCTACGAGAAGCTCGGCTTCGTCCACGACGAGGGGATCATGGCGACCTACGGCGCCCGTTACGCGCGCTGCAACGTCGCCATGCTCTACGTCGGGTCGACCGGGCAGGCGTAGGGGTTCTCGCCGCCACCGGGGCGCGCGCCGGCGGGTGAGCGCGCCTCAGCCCTTCGCCTTCCGCCGCTGGCGGAAGCGGTGGAGCAGGGGTTCGGTGTAGCCGTTCGGCTGCTCCAGCCCCTCGAACACCAGGGCGCGCGCCGCCTGGAAGGCGAGGCTCTCGCCTTCCCGTCCGCTCATCGGCTCGTAGAGGGGATCGCCCGCGTTCTGCCTGTCCACCTTGGCGGCCATGCGGGCGAGCGCGCCCTCCACTTCCGCATCCGTCGCCACCCCGTGCAGCCGCCAGTTGGCCATGTGCTGGGAGGAGATTCGCAGGGTGGCGCGGTCCTCCATCAGCCCCACGTCGTGGATGTCGGGCACCTTGGAGCAGCCCACCCCCTGGTCGACCCAGCGCACCACATAGCCGAGCACGCCCTGCGCATTGTTCTCCAGCTCCTCGCGCACCTCCGCAGGGTTCCAGTTGCGCCCCGGTTCGGCCAGCGGGGGGGTGAGGAGCGCGTCCAGCGGCGGGACGGCCCCGCCTTCCAGCTCCGCCTGGCGCGCCGCCACGTCGACTTCGTGGTAATGGGTGGCGTGCAGGGTCGCGGCGGTGGGCGAGGGCGTCCAGGCGGTGGAGGCCCCGGCCCTGGGGTGGCCGACCTTGTCGCGCAGCATGTCGGCCATCTTGTCGGGCGCCGCCCACATGCCCTTGCCGATCTGGGCGCGGCCGCGGAAGCCCGCCTTCAGCCCGATCTGGACGTTGCGCGCCTCGTAGGCGGCAATCCACCCCGACGCCTTCATCTCCGCCTTGCGGATCATCGGCCCGGCCCGCATGGAGGTGTGCATCTCGTCGCCCGTGCGGTCGAGGAAGCCGGTGTTGATGAAGACGATCCGGCCCCGCACGGCGGCGATGCAGGCGAGGAGGTTGGCGGAGGTGCGCCGCTCCTCGTCCATTACCCCGACCTTGACGGTGTGTCGCGCCAGGCCGAGCAGGTCCTCCACCGCGTCGAACAGCCGATCGGTGAAGGCGGCCTCCTCCGGCCCGTGCATCTTCGGCTTGACGATGTAGACCGAGTCGGCGGCGCTGTTCACGTATCGGCCGAGCCGGCGGAGGTCGTGCAGGGCGCACAGGCTGGTGACCACCGCATCCAGCACGCCTTCCGGCGCCTCGGAGCCGTCGGGGAGGCGCACGGCGGGCGTGGCCATGAGGTGGCCGACGTTGCGGACGAACAGCAGGCTGCGGCCGGGCAGCGTCAGGGGCGCGCCGTCGGCGCCGGTATAGGTGCGATCCGGCTCCAGCGCGCGCGTCAGGGTGCGGCCGCCTTTGTCGAAGCAGGCCTGGAGGTCACCCTTCATCAGGCCGAGCCAGTTGCGGTAGGCGGCGGCCTTGTCGTCCGCATCCACCGCGGCGATCGAGTCCTCCAGGTCCACGATGGTGGTGAGCGCGGACTCCAGCACCACGTCGGCGAGACCGGCAGGGTCGCCCTTGCCGATCGGGTGGGCGCGGTCGAGCACCAGCTCGATGTGGAGGCCGTTGTGCCTGAGGAGCACGGCGGACGGCGCGGACGCCTCGCCCCGGTAGCCGATGAAGGCGGCGGGATCGGCGAGCGCCGGGCGGAGCGTCCCGTCCGTCACCGCATAGCCGGATACGTCCGCGTGAGAACCCTGTGCGAGCGGGACGGCGCGGTCCAGGAAGGCCTTGGCCCAGCCGATCACCTCCGCCCCGCGCGCCGGGTCGTAGCCGGGCCCCGAGGCGGCGCCCGCGATGGCGTCGGTGCCGTAGAGCGCGTCGTACAGGCTGCCCCAGCGGGCGTTGGCGGCGTTCAGGAGGAAGCGGGCGTTCAGCACCGGCACCACCAGCTGCGGGCCGGCGATGGTCGCGACCTCCGGATCGACGCCCTGGGGATCGACGGCGAAGGGAGCGGGCTCCTCCACGAGATAGCCGATCGTGCGCAGGAAGGTTTCGTAGTCCGCGCCCGCGATCGCCTGGCCGCGCCGCGCCTCGCACCAGCGGTCGATCTCGCCCTGGAGCGCATCGCGTCGGGCGAGCAGGGCGCGGTTCTCCGGCGTGAAGCGCTCGAAGAGCGCCGCCACACCGGCCCAGAAGGCGCCAGGCTCGATCTCCAGGCCGGGCAGCGCCTCCCCTTCGACGAAGCCGACGAGGGCGTCGGCCACCTGCAGCCCCGCCCGCTCGCTGTAACCCTGCATCCGCCTGCCCGCTTCCACGCCCCGCTGCACGCCTGCCCTATAGGTGAACCCAGGCGGGGGAGCTAGGCGGCGCGGAGCACGCCGGGATCCAGGCCGAGCAGCGGTTCGAACAGGTGGCGCGACAGGTGCGCCACCACCGGCGGCGCCACTCCGTCGCCGGTCAGGTGGTAGGCGGCCGTGCGGCTCGCCGGCAGACGGTAGCTGTCGGGCAGCCCCATCAGCCGGGCCGTCTCGCGCGGGGTGAGAAGGCGCGAGCGCACCTGGCCGTCCTCCACCACCAGGAGGGTCTGGCGGCTGGACCCGCCGGCGGGGGTGCGCAGGCACCCCGCCAGCTCGTCGAAGC
>CAXUCS010000294.1:0-3876 GCA_964249365.1 uncultured Caulobacteraceae bacterium
GGCCTTCGACCAGCGGGTGCGGGTCGGCGACATCGCGATGGTGCGCGAGACCGCCCCGCACCTGGCCGACGGCTTCGCCGACCGGGTGCGCGCCCATGTGGAGATCCAGAACGGCTGCGACCACCGCTGCACCTTCTGCGTCATCCCCTACGGACGCGGGCCGTCGCGCTCGGCGGCGGCGGGCGAGGTGGTCGCCCGGGTGCGACGCCTGGCGGCGGCGGGCTTCAACGAGGTGGTGCTGACCGGGGTGGACCTCACCAGCTGGGGGGCGGACCTGCCCGGCTCGCCGACGCTCGGCCAGCTCGTCGGCCGCATCCTCCGGCTCGCGCCCGAGTTGGCGCGGCTCAGGCTCTCCTCCATCGACGCGGCGGAGATCGACGACGACCTCCTGCAGCTCTTCGCCGGGGAGCCGCGGCTGATGCCCCACCTGCACCTGTCGCTGCAGGCGGGCGACGACCTCATCCTGAAGCGGATGAAGCGGCGGCACACGACCGACCAGGCGCTCCACCTGATCTCCAGCGTGCGGCGGGTGCGGCCGGATACCGCCTTCGGGGCCGACCTGATCGCCGGCTTCCCGACGGAGGACGAGGTCATGGCGGAGCGCACCCGCGCCTTCGTGGAGGCGGCCGGCCTCGCCTACCTCCACGTCTTCCCCTTCAGTCCGCGGCCCGGCACGCCCGCGGCGCTGATGCCCCAGCTCCCGCGCGCGGTGGTGAAGGCGCGGGCGGAGGCGCTGAGGCGCGCCGGCGCCGCGGCGCTCGCCCGCCACCTCGACGGCCAAGTCGGGCGCACGGTGCGGGTCCTGGTGGAGCGCCCCACGGTCGGACGGGCCGAGGACTTCACCGAGGTCGGGCTGGACGGCGACCTGGCGCCGGGCACGATCGCCTCCGTCCGGATCACCGGTCACGACGGCCACAGGGCGCTCGCCCGGCCGGAACCGGCGATGGAGGCCCGCGTTTCGATCGCGACCTGAGCCGCGTCGTTCCGTCCGGCGCCCTGACCCCTTCAGCCTCGAGGAGAAGAGCCATGGCCGATGGCGCTATCGACGTCGCCCAGCCGCAGTACAAGATCGCCCCCAACGAGATCCAGGCCTTCGGCACCCTGAAGGTCCTGCCGATCGCCCTGGCCGAGAACGCACGGGCCAAGAGCGTGGGCGTGCTGAACCAGATCCTGGTCGACACCATCACGCTGCGTGACATGTACAAGAAGCATCACTGGCAGGTGTCGGGCGTCACCTTCTACCAGCTCCACCTCCTCCTCGATAAGCATTTCGAGGAGCAGTCCGCCTTCGTCGACGACATCGCCGAGCGCATCCAGTCGCTGGGTGGCTTGGCCTACGCCATGGCCCACGACGTGGCGGAGAACACCCGCATACCGCGCCCGCCGCAGGGCCGCGAGGACGTGGCGACCCAGATCGCGCGGCTGCTCGAAGCCCACGAGCTGATGCTGAAGGAGATCCGCGAGGCCGCGTCCGAGGCCGCCGAATACGGTGACGACGGCACCAACGACCTCCTGGTCTCCAGCCTGATCCGCACCCACGAGATGCAGGTCTGGTTCCTGGCCGAGCACCTTGCGGGAACCCCGCTCCTCGCCAAGGATCGCTGACGCGCAGGGTCTCGCCCCTGGCGGTGATGAGGGATTGATCGACGGCACCGTGTCCGGCTCGAGGCTGGGCGCGGCGCTCGGTTCATCCGCGCCATGCTGATCGCACTCTCGCCCGCCAAGACGCTGGACTTCACGCCCGCCCCGGGCGGCTTGAACGTGACGGCGCCGGCGTTCCGCAAGGAAAGCGCCGAACTCGCGGCCCTGGCCCGCACGCTCACGGCGGCCGACCTGAAGCGGCTGATGGGCATCTCGGACAAGCTGGCCGAGCTCAACGTCGAACGGTTCCGCGCCTTCCGCACGCGCAAGCCTGCGGGCGTGCCGGCGGCGCTGGCCTTCGCCGGCGACGTCTACGCCGGGCTGAAGGCGAGGGAACTGGACGGCGAGGCGCTCGACTGGGCGCAGGACCGGTTACGCATCCTCTCGGGCCTGTACGGGCTGCTCCAGCCGCTCGATTTGATCCAGCCCTACCGGCTCGAGATGGGGATCAGGCTCGCCAACCCGCGCGGCGCGGACCTCTACGCCTACTGGCGCGAGACGGTGACGAAGGCGATCGCCAAGGCCGCCCGCGGTCACGCCGACCCCACGCTCGTGAACCTCGCCAGCCAGGAGTATTTCGCCGCCGTGGACGCCGCCGCGCTGAAGACGCCGGTGGTCGCCTGCCACTTCAGGGAGGCGGCCGAGGACGGAACCACGCGCATGATCGCCCTCTACGCCAAGCGGGCGAGGGGAACGATGGCGCGCTACGCCATCGACCACCGCATCGAACGGGCCGGAGACCTGAAGGGGTTCGACCGCGACGGCTACCGTTTCGCGCCCGCCCTGTCGGACGGGACGGCGTGGACCTTCACCCGGCCGGCGCGTTGAGGCTGGAGCCAGCTCAGGAGTCTTGACCATGACCACCGTGGTGATCTCGGGTGCGAACCGGGGGATCGGCCTGGAACTCGCCCGGCGCTACGCCGCCGGCGGCGATCAGGTGATCGCCGGCGTGCGCGACCCGGACCGGGCGGACGCGCTGAAGGCGGTGGGCGGGGTGACGGTCCACCCGCTCGATGTCGGCGACGACGCCTCGGTGGCGCGCTTCCACGATAGCGTCGGCGACCGGCCGGTCGACATCCTGATCGCCAACGCCGGCGTCTACGGCGGGCGGCGGCAGGAACTCGGCGCGCTTGACTTTCCCGACTGGCAGGGGGTCTTCAATGTCAACAGCCTGGGGCCGGCGCGGCTGGCCCAGGCCTTCGTGGAGAACCTCAAGGCCGGTCGGGACAAGACGCTGGTGGCGATCACCAGCACCATGGGCTCCAGCTCCGCCCACGACGGCTCGTCCTTCGTCTACCGCTCGTCCAAGGCGGCGCTGAACAACGTCTGGGCGGGCCTCGCCAGGACGCTGGAGCGCGACGGCGTCGTCTGCCTCGCGCTGCACCCGGGCTGGGTGAAGACCGACATGGGCGGGCCCGGAGGTCAGATCAGCGTGGAGCAGTCGGCCGAAGGCCTCATGGACGTGATCGCCAAGGCGACCCCGGCGCAGAGCGGCAAGGTCCTGGCCTACGACGGCAAGGCGCTGCCCTGGTGAGCACCGGGTGGACGCTCGGACGGCCATGGTTTAGCGACCGGCGCTCCAAAAAGGGCCCGCGATGATCGAAGAGCTTGTGCAAAGGGCGGCGAGCCACGCGGGCCTGAGCGCCGAGCAGTCGCAGAGCGCGCTCTCCGGCGCCCTCTTCCTGATCGACAAGCACGGCGATCCGTCCAAGGTCCAGGCCCTGTTCCAGGCCGTTCCCGGCTCGGCCGAACTCGCGCAGGCCGGCGCTGCGCTCGCCGCCGGCAAGGGGGGCGGCTTGATGGCCGGCCTCATCGGCAAGGCGGGCGGCTCGGGCGGCGCGGCCATGTCGGACGCCATGGCGATGAACCAGAAGCTGACCCGCCAGGGCGTCACCATGAGCGACATGCAGAAGATCCTGCCGCTCTCCATGACCTGGGTGCGCGAGAAGACCGGCTCGGACCTCCTGCGCGACGTGCTGGCCAGCATCCCGGGGCTGGGGCCGCTTCTGACCTGACGCTCCGGTTGGGAGCCGGTCAGCCCGTCGCACGGAGCGCGGAGTTGGCGATGGTGAGCTTGGCGAAGCTCCACCCTCCCGGGGTCGCCTCGATGCCGGCCAGCGTACGGCGCGCGTGCTCCACCGCCGGGCGGCGGGCCTCGATCCAGCGCTCCATGGCGGCCTCGGCGGCGCCGCGGTCCTCGCCCGCGTCCTCCGCACCGGCGTCCAGGACCTCGCG
>CAXUCS010000295.1:0-3875 GCA_964249365.1 uncultured Caulobacteraceae bacterium
GTCGAGCAGCGTGCGACGCGCCGCCCGGGCGACACCTTGCAGCCGCTGCACCTCCGCCCGGTCGGTGGCCGCCTCGCTCTCCAGGCGGGCGGCGTCGGAGGTGGCCGTTAGCCCGTGGGCGGCCGACACGTCGGCTGAATGCGCCAGCGCCTCGGCGATGCGCGCGGTCTCCACCGCGTCGGCGAGCTCGACGGCGTCGCCGCGCGCCTGAAACAGGTCGTTGGCCACGTTGGTGGCGAGGCTGGAGCGGGTCGCCTCGTAGTCGAAGCGCTGGGCGGCGAGGTCGGAGTCGGCGGCCCGCTTGGCGGCCCGCCGGCGGCCGAACAGGTCGATCTCGTAGGTGACGTTGAAAGCGGCCGCATAGGTCTGCAGCGTGCCGGCCGTGGTGAGTTCGGTGGCGCTGGAGGTGGTGGCGCCGAGCGAGGAGCCTGATCCGGTCGTCCCGGCGGCTGTTCCCGTCGTGCCGCCCGCCGTGGTGGTCCCGAGCCCGGTCGTCACGCCGAAGCCGCCCACGCTCTCGGAAGTGTGCTGGTCCTCCGCCTCGCCCACCAGGTCGCCCTGGGGCAGGAAGGCGGACAGCGCTTGAGCCCGGCTGGCGCGGGATTCGGCGATGCGCTGGAGGCCCGTGCGCGCGTCCGGGCTGTTCTGCAGCGCCTCCTCTACAAGGGCGCTCAGCTGGGCGTCGTCGTAGAGCCGCCACCAGCTGTCCAGGGCCGCCGGCGTGAGGGCGGGGTTGGACTTGCCTCCGCCCTCAAATGCGGACGGCAGGGCGAGCTGGGGCTTGGACAGGCCGCCGCCGGCGCACCCGGCAAGGCTCGCCGCGGCGAGGGCGCCAACGGCGCCGGCCCACCGCCTCCAGGCGCGACGGCAGGATGCAGGCGCCTGCAGCGGATCGGGCTTTGCAGGCGCGGTCATCGGGCGTGCTTCAAGGTCCAAGCCATGATGTGGCGCCTCGGCCGCCCGCCATCCCGGAACGGCTCTTCTTGGTACAGACGTGTAGATAAGCGGGTCGGGTGAGATCAACGCTGAAGGTTGAAGGTTACGGAAATATAACCCGCACGGGTGGAGCGACGCAGCCTAGGTCTTTTCGTCGCAGACGGCAGGGCGCCGGGATCAGCGAAGGGCTGCGCCGCAGACTCCGGCGAGCGCCGCCCAGCAGCATCCGCTCATCACCACAGCGCCCAGGATGGGCCAGTTCAGGCGCGGCATGGTCGGCGTCCCCGGCGCTCCGTCGGGAGAGCCTCGTGGCAGCCTAGCGAACCGGAGTTAAGACCGGGTGAGGTCGCGGAGCCGTCAGGCGGTGAGTCGCTCCATCTCCTCTTCGCTGATGTTGGAGTTGGGGTAAACGCTCTGGACGTCGTCGTCGTCATCGAGCGCGTCCAGGAGCTTCAGGAGCCCCGCGGCCTGGTCGCCGGCGACGGGCGTCAGCGACTTCGGCCGCCAGACCACGCCGGTGGACTTGGGCGCGCCGAAGCGGCCGTCCAGCGCTTCCGCCGTCGCGCCGAGCGCCTCGAAGGCGGTGAAGACGGTATGGAAGTCCTCGTCGCTCTCCACATCGTCGGCGCCCGCCTCGATGGCCGCCTCCATCACCGCGTCCTCGCTCGCGACGGCGGCGGGATAGACCACCTGGCCCATCCGGTCGAACATGAAGGCGACCGAGCCGGTCTCGCCCAGCGCGCCGCCATTCTTGCCGAAGATGGAGCGGACGTTGGCGGCGGCGCGGTTCCTGTTGTCGGTCAGGACCTCCACGATCAGGCCGACGCCGCCCGGGCCGAAGCCCTCGTAGCGGATCTCCTCATAGGTGTCGGCGTCCCCGCCCGCCGCCTTCTTGATGGCCCGGTCGATGACGTCCTTGGGCATGGACTCAGCCTTGGCCGCGGCGATGGCCAGCCGCAGCTTGGAATTGTCCTTGGGGTCGGGCGCGCCCGTCTTGGCGGCCAGGGTGATGTCGCGCGACAGCTTGGAAAACAGCTTGGAGCGGATCTTGTCCTGGCGCCCCTTGCGGAACTGGATGTTCTTGAACTTGGAGTGGCCGGCCATGGATCGTGTTCGGTTGGGGCGCGGAGGGGCGCCGGGTCAGGCGTCCTAGCCCATTCCGCCGGCCCCCGGAACGGCCGGGCGTTCGCTCCCCTGCATTGACAGGGTGGGCGGCTCAGGCTCCTACCGAGGGGCCATGGCCGAGCCGCGCCCCGCGATAACGCCGCTCGAACAGGGCGGGGGCGTCCTCACCCTGCCGGCCGAGCAGCCGTTCCGGCTGGAGTCGGGCGGCCGGCTCATCGGGGTGGAGATCGCCTACAAGACCTACGGCCGGCTGAACGCGGAGCGCTCCAACGCCGTCCTGATCTGCCATGCGCTCACCGGCGATCAGCACGTCGCCTCGCCCCACCCCGCGAGCGGCAAGCCCGGCTGGTGGAGGGAGGTGGTGGGCCCCGGACGCCCCATCGACCTCGACCGCTACTTCGTGATCTGCGCCAACGTGCTCGGCGGATGCATGGGCTCCACCGGGCCGTCCTCGCACGATCCGGTCTCCGGGCGGCTGTACGGGCTGAACTTCCCCGTCATCACGGTCGCCGACATGGTGCGGGCCCAGGCTGAACTGGTCACCGCGCTCGGGATCGAGACGCTGTTCGCCGTGGTCGGCGGCTCCATGGGCGCGATGCAGGCCTTGAGCTGGGCCAGCCTCTTTCCCGAACGGCTGTTCTCGGCGGTGTGCATCGCCGGGGCCGCGCGCCATTCCGCTCAGAACATCGCCTTCCACGAGGTCGGGCGCCAGGCGATCATGGCCGATCCCGAGTGGCGCGGCGGCGACTACCTCCGGCTCGGCGTCCGTCCGGAGAAGGGCCTGGCCGTAGCGCGCATGGCCGCGCACATCACCTACCTGTCCGAGCCCGCGCTGCAGCGGAAGTTCGGGCGCGAGCTGCAGCGCGACGGGCTGTCCTGGGGCTTCGACGCCGACTTTCAGGTGGAGAGCTACCTCCGCCACCAGGGATCGAGCTTCGTCGACCGCTTCGACGCCAACGCCTACCTCTACATCACCCGCGCGATGGACTATTTCGACCTGGCGGCCGCGCACGGGGGCGTGCTGGCGCAGGCCTTCGCAGGAGCACGCGCGGTGCGCTTCTGCGTGCTCTCGTTCACCTCCGACTGGCTCTATCCCACCGCGGAGAGCCGCCACGTCGTGCGGGCGCTGAACGCGGCAGGCGCGCGCGCCAGCTTCCTGGAGATCGAGAGCGACAAGGGCCACGACGCCTTCCTGCTGGACGAGCCGGTGCTGCACGGCGCGCTGCAGGGCTTCCTGGACGCCGGCTGGCAGGCCCGGGGCGCGGCCACCGATGCGTGAGGACTTCCGCGAGATCGCGCGCATGGTGCGTCCGGGCGCCCGGGTGCTCGACGTCGTCGTCGACCTCGGCTGCGGCTCGGGCGAGCTCCTCGACCTCCTCCGCCGCGAAAAGGAGGTGGACGCGCGGGGCATCGAGATCAGCGCAGAGGGCGTGGGCGCCTGCCTGGCGCGCGGGCTCTCGGTGATGCAGGGCGACGCCGACCGCGACCTCAAGGAATTCGGCGCCGACGCCTTCGACTACGCGGTCCTGTCCCAGACGCTCCAGGCCGTGCGCCGCCCGCGCGAGGTGCTGGCCGACCTGCTGCGGCTGGCGGAGCGGGCCATCGTCTCCTTCCCGAACTTCGGGCACTGGCGGGTGCGGACGTCGCTGATGGTGCGCGGGCGGATGCCGGAGACGCGGGTGCTCGCCACGCCCTGGTGGGCCACGCCCAACATCCACCTCTGCACGCTGAAGGACTTCGCCATCCTCTGCGCCGAGCTCGGCCTGCGCATCGAGGCCGCCGCAGCGCTCAGCGAAGGCCGCCCGGCCCGGCCC
>CAXUCS010000296.1:0-3874 GCA_964249365.1 uncultured Caulobacteraceae bacterium
GGAGCAGGCCCCGTCGCGCACGTCGGCCACCGTGATCTGCACGGCGTACTTGTGCATCGCGGCCTCGTGGCCAAGGATTTCGGCGCAGACCACCGTGTCCTGGGCGAAGTTCTTGGGCACGCCGCCGCCGACCATGAGGAGGGCGGTGTCGCCGGCCTTCAGCTTCACCTCCGTCAGTTCGCGGAAGTCGGCGACGCTGTCGATGGTGACGTAGGGCCGGCCCTCCTTGATCCGCTCCACCTGGTGCTTCACCAAGCCGAAGCCGGCCGACGAGTCGGTGAAGGCCGGGCAGAAGATCGGGACGCCGTGCTCGTAGGCGGTCTGGATCAGGGAGCCGGGTTTCTTCGCATTGCCGGCGGCCAGCCAGCGGCCCATCTCCCAGACGAACTCGCGCGAGGAGTAGGGGCGCGGCTCCAGCCCATCCACGATCGCCTTGATCGTGCCGTCGCAACTCTGGAGCTCTTCCTCATCGATATAGGTGTCGTAGATGCGGTCGATGTAGAGGTCGCGCAGGTCCCGGTCGTCGACGTTCGCCTGGGCCTGGTAGTGCTTGAAGCCGAGCGCCTCGAAGAAGTCCATGTCGACGATGGAGGCGCCGGTCGCCACCACCGCGTCGATCATCCGGTTGGCCGCCATGTCGCGATAGACGTGCATGCAGCCCGCCGCGGAGGTGGAACCCGCCAGCGTCAGCCAGACCGAGCAGGTGCGGTCCTCGTAGGCCATGGTAAGGATGTCGGCCGCCCGCGCGGTGTCGCGCGAGGTGAAGCTCATGGCCCGCATGTAGTCGATCACCGGACGCGCGTCGTAGGCGGTGATGTCCACGTGCTCCACCGTCTTGGCGAGCAGTTCCGCCTTGCGATTGGTCTGTTCAGGCTGGACGGGAGCGTTCATCGTCTTCGGTTTCCCTTGGCTATGAGCGCCCGTCGTTGATCCGGACGGAGCGACGGGGTTTTTGAGCCCGCCCTGAAGGAGGGACAGTTGGGTGATGGTGGGACGGACGCCGGAAGGACGGCCTACTTCCGGCGGCGCTTACGCCGGGACCGTGACGACAGCTTGACCACCTTCGCCGTGACAGGCGCCTCGACCATCGGCATCTCCAGCGCGTCCGGCGCGAGGCCGTACAGGCTGGCCATGGGGGCGTCGTTCACCACCACCGTCTCGACATCGCCGAAGCCGTTGAAGCGGGTGGTCATGGCGATCCCGTAGGCGCCCAGCATGCCGATTTCGACATAGTCGCCCTCGCCGATGTCGGCCGGCAGGAAGAAGGGGCCCGGCATGTGGTCGATCGAGTCGCAGGTCGGCCCGTAGAAGCTGAACGGCTCCACGCCCTCGGCTGCATCCCCGTCGCGCACCAGCTTCACCGGGAAGGGCCACTTGGAGTGGGTCGCGTCGAACATGGAGCCGTAGGACCCCTCGTTCAGATACAGCGCCTTGCCCTTGCGGAGCTCCACCTTGGTCAGGATGGAGGACGATTCCGCCACCAGCGCCCGGCCGGGCTCGCACCACAGCTCGGTGGTCTCGTGCACCAGCATCTCCTCGAACGCCGAGTGGATGGCGTCCATGTAGAGGCTGAGTTCCGGCGGCTGCATGCCCGGGTACACCGAGGGAAAGCCGCCCCCCACGTCCACCACGTCGGCGAACACGCCCGCGCGGCCGAGAGCGCGGGAAACCTGCGCCATCGCCGCCTTGTAGGCGTAGGGGTTCATGCACTGCGAGCCGACGTGGAAGCTGACGCCCATCAGTTCCTCAGTCGCCCGGCGGGCGGCCAGCAGCAGGGAAGGCGCGTCTTCCGAGGAGACGCCGAATTTGCCGCCGAGCGCATACTGGGCGCCCTCGGTCGCCACCGCCATGCGCACGATCAGGTTCAGGTCGCGCGCGCCGCCGGTCTCCTCGAGGATCTTGGCGAGCTCCTCGTGGGTGTCGAGTGCGAAGGTCCTGACGCCGAACTCGTGGTAGGCGCGACGGATCGCGAGCCGGCTCTTGACCGGGTGCATGTAGGCGAGACGCGCTTCGGGCGCGCTTGCACGCACCAGCTCGATCTCCGGGATGGACGCCACGTCGAAGGCGCGCACCCCATTCGCCCACAGGGTCTCGATGACCCATGGCGAAGGGTTGGCCTTCACAGCGTAGAAGACGTCGCCTTTGAAGTTAGCCTGGAACCACTGAGCCGCTACGGCCACCACGCCTGGGCGCACGAGCGCGACAGGACGTTCGACGGACCGCGCACGGACCAGGTCCAGGGGCGCATGGTAGTTTCCCACCTCACGTAAACCCCTATGATTGTTGAACCTAGCCGGCGTTAGCAGCACCCCTGGAAGGAGCGTTGATCGGGTCCGCCGGAGGGGGCGAAATAGGGTCTGCGGCCCCAGGTGTAAAGCAGCGATCGACCCCTGCGGCGAAAAGATTGCAAGTGGTTGAAGCGGCAAGGCTTTGTAGAGGTTTTCAGCGAGCGGCCCAATGGGCGTCCGCCGGGGGTGCGCTTCACGCGCTCAGCTGCTGCTTCACCTTTTCCGCCAGCATCTTGATGTCGATCGGCTTGGGCAGGAAGGTGACGCCCGTCTCGCCTTCCAGGAGGTCGGAGAACTCCGCTTCCGCATAGCCGGAGATGAACATCACCGGGATGTCGCCGAGGTGGGGCCGGGCCTGCTTCAGGAGGGTCGGCCCGTCCAGCCCCGGCATGATGACGTCGGAGATCAGGAGGTCGATGTCGCCGGCGTGCCGCTCGGCCAGCTCCAGCGCCTCCTCGCCGTCGGCCGCCTCGATCACCTCATAGCCCCGGGCGCGGAGCAGGCGGGCGGCGACGCCCCGGACCGCGTCCTCGTCCTCCACGAAGAGGATGCGGCCGGCGCCGGACAGGTCCCGGGCGGCCGGCTTCGGCGGCGCGACGGGCGCTGCGACCGGCCCCGTGGCGGACGGCGTGTAGATCGGCAGGAAGACGCGGAAGACCGCGCCCGATCCCGGCGCGTTGGACACGTCGATCCAGCCGTCGGCCTGTTTGACAATGCCGTAGACAGTGGCGAGCCCGAGCCCCGTCCCCTCCCCCACCGGCTTGGTGGTGAAGAAGGGTTCGAAAATCTTGGTGAGCGCGTCGGCGGGTATGCCCGGGCCGTTGTCCTTGACCTCGATGAGCGCACAGCCCTCGCCCGGCGCGGTGGGGAAGCCGAGCGCCTTAGCGGCCGCCTGGCCCAGCCGGGCGGTGCGGATGCAGACGGTGGCGACCTGGCCGGGGCGCGCGCCGTGGCTCCGGAGCGCGTCGCGCGCGTTCACCGCGAGGTTCATCACCGCCGTCTCGAGCTGGCTCTTGTCGGCCCGCACCAGGGGCAGGTCGCGCCCGTAGTCGGTTTCGAGCTTCACGTCCTCGCGCAGGAGGCGGCGCAGCAGCACCTCGAACTCGCTGATCAACTCGCCGAGGTCGAGCGTCTCGCGCTGGACGGTCTGCTTGCGGGAGAAGGCCAGCAGCTTGCGCACCAGGTCGGCGGCGCGCACGGCCGTCTGGCGGATCTCGTTCAGCCCCTCATAGCTCGGGTCGCCCACCGGATGGCGGTGCAGGAGCTCGTCCAGCCGGAGCTGGATGGCGGTCAGGAGGTTGTTGAAGTCGTGCGCCACGCCGCCGGCGAGTTGGCCGATGGCCTGCATTTTCTGGCTCTGCACGAGCTGAAGCTCCAGCTGCTTCTGCTCCGACACGTCCAGGAGGTAGGCCACCACCCGCTGTTCGGTTTGGGTGACGTAGAGGTGGGCGATCCTGGGTGCCGCGGCCTGAGCCGGCTGTCGTGCCAGCTTCACCTCCACCGGGCCGCCCTTCAGGGCCAGCCGCGCCCGCGCCTCGCTGCGCGACGCCGGGTCGAGGAGGTCGCTGAAGCGCACGCCCGGGCGT
>CAXUCS010000297.1:0-3869 GCA_964249365.1 uncultured Caulobacteraceae bacterium
GGAGAGGGGTGAAGATGGGGCGCGTCAGAAATCCACCTTCACGGTGACCTGGGCGCTCCGCCCGGCCTCGTAGGTGAAGACGTTGAGCCCGCCGCCCTGGGCCGAGGTGGTCGCGGGCAGGTTGGTGCCGGCGATCAGCGCCTTGCCCTTGAAGGCGGTCACGCTGTCGGTGTCGAGGACGTTCAGCACCTGGCCCTCGATGGCGAAGCGGCCGTAGCGGTAGGTGGTGGAGAGGTTCGATTCGGGCCAGGAGCGGATCAGGGCGGTGGGGGCGGCCGCGCCGCTGGCGGCGTTCTCGTACTGCTGGCCGATCCACTTGGTGTCGAAGGCGACGATCAGGGCGTCCTGGTCGGTCAGGATATGCTGGCGGCCGAAGCGCAGGCCCGCCGCCGCCGTCCAGAACGGCACGAGCGCGAGCTGGCGGCCGTTGTTGCCGGTGTTGACGGGATCGCCGTAGCCCCGCGCATCGTTCAGCGATCCGTTTCCGAAGACGCTGAAGCCGAACGGCAGGACGTAGGTCGCCTGGCCCTCCAGCCCCTTGTAGATGGCGTTGCCGGTGTTCTCCTCGAAGGTCTCGCCAGTCGGAGAGCCGTTGCTGGACAGGAGGTTCACCGTCTGGATCTTGTTGGTGAAGTTGATGTAATAGATGTCGGCATCCGCCGTGAACTTGCGCGCGGCGTAGACCCCGCCGATCTGGTAGTTGGTGGAGAGCTGCGGCTTGACGATGCCGTTCGACGGCGCGTTGACGTAGTAGGCGCTGATGTTGGGGACCAGGAAGCCCTGGGCGTACTGGCCATAGACGGAGAAGTCCGGGCGCACCCGGTAGTTGGCGGTCAGGAAGGGGAGCGACTTGGTATAGGTGTGGTCCACGTCGGACGGCTGGATTGAACCGGTGATCGCCAGTTCCGGCGCGTGGACGAAGAGGTCGAAGTTCACGTACTTGTAGCCGGGGGTGACGGTCAGGCCCGGCAGCGGCGTCCAGGCGAACTCGGCGAAGGCCTGGTACTGGCGCCAGCCGGAGAACTCCTGGTAGGCGATGTCCAGCGGGACTTCGCAGGCGCCGTTGGACGCCTGCTCCGCCAGCGTCCCGCACCCGCTCGGGCCCGCGAACAGGGCCGCCTTCTCGCGGTAGTCGGGCGCCTCGGTGAGGAGGTTCAGGTCGTAGCGATGGCGCTGCGTGTTCGCCGCTTCGTAGAGGACGCCGGCGGTCAGCAGGCCGAAGCCCGTGTCCTGGTTTGCTTCGAAGATGTTTCCGGTGACCCGGTACTTGTTCAGCTTGTTGTAGCCCGGAATGCCCGCGGTCTGCAGGCTGGCGGCGTAGCCCTTGCCGGCGACCGGGTAGGTCGGGCCCGGGAGAGGGGTCACCACGTTGTCGGCCTTCTGTGTCGCCGCGCCGAGGGTGATGTCGTTCAGCGAGTTGTTCGCCGCGATCGTCTGGTTGTTGTAGGCGTAGCTGTAGACAGTGTCCCAGAGCTTCAGGCCGCGGCCGACGTCCAGGTCGCCGCGGAGGTACTCGAACTCCGACGTTTTTCGGGTCTGGTTATACTTGTAGTAGGTGGCCTGACTGGGATCGTCGCTGAGCGCGAAGCGCTTGCCGAAGGCCTGGGTCTGGAACACGTCGGCGGTGGCGCTGCTGTCGCTCTGGTAATAGTGGTCGAGGTTATGGGTGTAGAGGCCGGTCAGGCTGAACTTGGAGGTGACCGGTATGGTGATCTTGCCGAACTGGTTGAAGCCGTAGCTCTGGCTGTTGGTGAGGTAGCCCTCGGTCTGGTATTCCATGAAGTTCAGGACGACGTTGGTGTCGTGCAGCGCCGCGACCGGGCCGCTGGCGAGCGTGGTGACGGACTGGAACTCCCCGAAGCTGCCACCCGTGAGCGTCTGGATCCCGTGCGGGTGGGTCTCGAACGGCAGGGAGAACAGGTTTACCGAGCCGCCGAAGTTGGCTTGGCCCAGCGCGGTCGCGTCGCCCGGCCCCCGGTCCACCACGATGCCGCCGATGGTGGAGTTGGGGAAGAAGCTGTTGGCGTGGTGGGTCGGCCCGTTGGTGTCGCCCCAGGCGATGCCGTCGTAGGTCGTATTGTAGTTGCCGTCGGTGAAGCCCCGCAGCGTCAGCTTGCCGCCGTCGGTTGAGCCTGGACCGTTGGGGTTGCCGGCGGTGGAGAGCGAGGGCGCCAGGATGGCGTCGGTGGTGTAGTCGCCGATGCGCGGCGCCGCCTCCTCGATGAAGCGGCGGGTGATCACCGCCTCCGGCTCGTCGGGGGTGAGCGAGGAGGCGACGGGCGCGACCACCGCCGCCTGGGTCCTGGCCGCCCGCACCACCACCTCGCGCACCTCCGTTTCCGAGCCGGCGTTGGTCGTGGGCGCCGGTGCGACCGGGTGGGAGCTCTCGATCGAGCCCGGCTTGGCGGACGCGTCCACTGGCTGGGATGGCGGCGCTGGGGCGGGCGGCGCGCTTTCGGCCTGCGCCCATGCGGAGGAAGCGCTCGCCAGCCCCAGAAGAATGCCGGCCACCGAGACTGAACCGGCCCGGCGCGCGCGGCCGCTTACATCTAGCATGGTTGCCCCCGAAGCGTCCTCCGGTCGTCGTCCGGCAGAACGAGGCGGCTGATAGAATTGATTTCCACGGCGACACAGTGCGGCGATCCGCCCGGCGCGACTTCAATTATGAAGGTGTTGTGACAAGCCGGAGCCAAGCATCTGTAGCGGTTAATGTTTGCGGAGCCAAACACCACCGGTTCATCATAGCGTCACGAAGATTGTGTTTTCTCAATCGCGCGCCGCGTTGATCGGAATGCTCTAGGTCTGTATGCGGCCATGTTCACCTGCGGCCTGAGACCTGCATTGATCCATCGCGACTGAGGGCGGCGGCTTGCGCCTTCTGATCGTCGAGGACGAGGCGACGCTCGCCGGCGAGATGGCGTCCTGGCTTAGCGACGACGGCTGCAGCGTCACCCTGGCCGCTGACGGGACGGAGGGGCTGCGCCGGGCGCGCGAGGGGGCGTTCGACGTCCTGGTGGTCGACCGCATGCTGCCGGCGATGGACGGCCTCAGCCTGACCGCGGCGCTGCGAACCGCCGGCGTGGACACGCCGGTCATGCTGGTCACGGCGCTCGGCGCGGTGGACGACCGCATCGCGGGGCTGCAGGGCGGCGCCGACGACTACCTCGTCAAGCCTTTCGCCCTGGCGGAGCTCAGGGCGCGCATCCAGGCGCTGGCGCGACGCTCGGGTCGGGCGGCCGACGCCGCCGTGCTCCAGGCCGGCGCGCTGTCGCTGGACCGGCTGAAGCGCCGCGTGGCGCGCGACGGGGTGGAGGTCGAGCTGCTGCCGCTTGAGTTCAAGCTCCTGGAGACCCTCGCCCTGAACGCCGGGCGGGTGGTCACCCGCGCCATGCTGCTGGAGATGGTGTGGGGCTTCCACTTCGATCCGCGCACCAACATCGTGGAAACCCACATCAGCCGGCTCCGCCGTAAGATCGACCGACCGGGCGAGCCTTCGCTGATCGCCCATGTACGGAGCGCGGGCTATGTCCTGGCGGCCTAGCGTGTGGCGCCGGCCCATAAACGGGATGGCCTGGCGCCTCTCGCGGGCCGGCGCGCGCCCGGCGCTCTTCCAGGCGCTCATCCTGGTGTCGGCCTTCGTCCTCTCGGGCGTCCTGACCCACGCCTTCTCCGACCGGCTGGAGGCGCGGGCGCTGCGGGAACAGGTGCGGGGCGAGGTCGACTCGGTGCAGGACGAGTTCGCCTTCCACGGCGGGGCCGTCCATCTGCCGCACACGCTGGCCAAGCGTACCCGGCTCTGGCGCGGCTTCAGCTACCGCCTGGTCGCCGCCGACGGACGTTGGCTCGCGGGCGACCTGCCAAGTGAGCCG
>CAXUCS010000298.1:0-3865 GCA_964249365.1 uncultured Caulobacteraceae bacterium
GCCGCCGGGGTCACCTTGCGATAGATCGGGTTCGACAGCAAGTTGGTCGGCAGGTCGGCGCGGGCGGCATTGATCGCGGCCTCGACGTCGCGCGCGGCGCCGTTGATGTCGCGGTCCAGACCGAACTGCAGGTTGACGCGCGCCTGCCCGGTCTGGCTCTGCGACGTCATTTCGGTCACGTCGGCGATTTGCCCGAGATGCCGCTCCAGCGGGCTCGCCAGCGACGTCGCCACCGTCTCCGGATCAGCCCCCGGCAGCTGCGCCTGCACCGAGATCGTCGGAAAGTCGACCTCCGGCAGCGACGCGACCGGCAACTGGAAAAACGCAATCGCACCAGCGGCGAGGATCGCCAAGGTCAGCAACGTGGTCGCGATCGGGCGACGGATGAAGGGGGCTGAGATGTTCAAGCAAGCGCTTCTTTTTTAAAAAAAAGAAGCAAAAAACTTTTATCCGGCTGACGCGTCGATCGACGGCGAGAGCAGGGCGTCGCCAAAAAGCAAAAAAGTTTTTTGGTTCTTTTTTTCAAAAGAGAACCGCTTGCTGTCGTCATTCCGCCGGCGCCGCCGCGTCGCCGGTGTTGCGATTGGCCGGTGTGCCGGTCAGGCGCACGGCGAGGCGGTCGAAGGCCAGGTAGATCACCGGCGTGGTGAACAGCGTCAGCACCTGGCTGACCAGCAGCCCGCCGACGATGGCGATCCCTAAAGGCTGGCGCAGCTCTGAGCCCGAGCCGTGGCCGAGCATTAGCGGCAGCGCGCCGAGCAGGGCGGCCATGGTGGTCATCAGGATCGGCCGGAAGCGCAGCAGGCTGGCCTGGAAGATCGCCTCACGCGCCGGCTTGCCCTCGGTGCGCTCCGCCGCCAGCGCGAAGTCGATCATCATGATCGCGTTCTTCTTCACGATGCCGATCAGGAGGATGATGCCGATGATCCCGATGACGCCCAGGTCCTGGCCCGCGAGCGAGAGCGCGATCAGCGCCCCCACCGCCGCCGACGGCAGGGTGGAGAGGATGGTCAGCGGATGGATGAAGCTCTCGTAGAGCACGCCCAGGACGATGTAGATCGCCACGATCGCCGCCACGATCAGCCACAGCTCGTTGGACAGGCTGGCGCGGTAGGCCTCCGCCGCCCCGGTGAAGGTGGTGGTGATGGTGTCGGGGACGCCGATCTCCTTCTCCGCGCGCTGGATCAGGGTGACGCTCTCGCCGAGCGAGACGCCGCGCGCCAGGTTGAAGGACACGGTGGCGGCGGGGAACTGGCCGAGGTGGCTCTGCTGCAGGGGCGCGGCCTGCTCGCGGATGGTGGCGATCGCCGACAGCGGCACCGCGCCGTTGGTGGTCGACTGCAGGTAGATGCTGTTCAGCGCGGCGGGCGAGCGCGCGACGTTGTCACCGGCCTGCAGGATCACCCGGTACTGGTTGGACTGGGTGAAGATGATCGAGATCTGGCGCTGGCCGAAGGCGTCGTAGAGGACGTTGTCGATGCTGGCGAGGCTGACGCCGAGCCGGGCCGCGGTGTCGCGGTCGACGTCGATGTAGGCCGACAGCCCGGCGTTCTCCAGGTCGGAGGTGACGTCCTCCAGCTTGGGATCGGTGCGGAGCTGGGCGACGATCCTGGAGGTCCACTGCGCCAGGAGCGAGGGGCTGACCGAGCCGAGGATGAACTGGTACTGGGTGCGGCCGATGCTGCTATCGAGCGTCAGGTCCTGCACCGGCTGCATGTAGAGGTTCATGTCGGGGACGCCGGAGACCTCGCGGTTCAGCCGCCGGATCACCTCGCCCGCGCCGTCGTGGCGCTGGCCGAGCGGCTTCAGCCCGATCAGCACGCGCCCGGCGTTCAGCGTCTGGTTCTGGGCGTCCACGCCCACGAAGGAGGAGACGCTGGCCACCGCCGGGTCGCGCAGGATGGCGTCGGCCATCTGGCGCTGGCGCGCGGTCATGGCCTGGTAGCTGACGGTCTGGGAGCCTTCGGTGACGCCCTGGATCAGCCCGGTGTCCTGCACGGGGAAGAGCCCCTTGGGGATGGCGAGGTAGAGCACCGCGGTCAGGACGAAGGTCGCGAGCGCCACCACCAGCGTCAGCCCCTGGTGGTCGAGCACCCAGGTGAGGCCGCGGTCGTACTGGCGGATGGTCCAGTCGAACGCGCCCTCGAAGCGGGCGGAGAAGCTCCCGGGCTTGGGCTCTTTGGGGTGGGCGAGCCAGATGGCGCAGAGGCTCGGCACCATGGTCAGCGAGATCACCGCCGAGATCACGATGGTGACCGCCAGCGTCACCGCGAACTCGCGGAACAGGCGGCCCACCACGTCGCCCATGAAGAGGAGCGGGATCAGCACCGCCAGCAGCGACACCGTCAGCGAGATGATGGTGAAGCCGATCTCGCCCGCGCCCTTGAAGGCCGCGTCGCGCGCCGAATAGCCCATCTCCACATAGCGGCTGATGTTCTCGATCATCACGATGGCGTCGTCCACGACGAAGCCGGACGCGATGGTCAGCGCCATAAGGGTCAGGTTGTTCAGGCTGTAGCCGAGGAAATACATGGCCGCGAAGGAGCCGATCAGCGAGAGCGGCACGCTGAGGCCCGAGATGACCGTCGCCGGCCCGTTGCGCAGGAACAGGAAGATCATCAGCACCACCAGGGCGATGGAGAGCGTCAGCTCCACCTCCACGTCCTCCACGCTGGCGCGGATGGTGGTGGTGCGGTCGGTGGTGGCCGTCATGGTGACGCCGGCGGGCAGGCTCTGTTCCAGCTGGCCGGGCGCGGTCCTGGCCAGGCATCTGGCGTCCCCGGCGCAGAAGGTCTGGGGCAGGAGCTTCCTGATGCCGTTCACCACCCCGATCACGTTGGCGCCCGGCTGGCGCTGGATGTTCAGGATGATGGCGGGCGTTGTGTTCTGCAGCGCGCCGAGCTGGTCGTTCTCCACGCCTTCCACCACGGTGGCGACGTCGCGCAGGTGGATGGGCGCCCCGTTCTTATAGGCGATGATCTGGTCGGCGTAGTCCTGCGGCTTCTGCAGCTGGTCGTTGCTGTCGATGGTGTAGGCGCGGGTGGCGCCGTTGAAGGCGCCCTTGGCGCCGTTGACGTTGGACGAGGCGATGGCGCTCCTGAGCGTCTCCAGGCTCAGGCCGTAGGCGGCGAGCGCGCGGGGGTCGCCCTCCACGCGCACCGCGGGGCGCGGGCCGCCCGCCACGGTGACCAGGCCCACGCCGGCGACCTGGCTGAGCTTGGAGGAGAGGCGGGTGTCGGCCAGGTCCTCCACCTGGTTCAGCGGCATGGTCCTGGACGTCAGCGCGATGGAGACGATGGGGGCGTCGGCCGGGTTGACCTTGGCGTAGGTCGGCGGGTTCGGCAGGCCCGAGGGCAGGAGGTTGCCGGCCTGGTTGATCGCCTGCTGCACCTCCTGCTCGGCGACGTCCAGCGGCAGGCTGAGGTTGAACTGCAGGGTGATGATCGAGGCGCCCTGGGACGAGATCGAGCTCATCCGCGACAGCCCCGGCATCTCGCCGAACTGGCGTTCCAGCGGCGCGGTGATGTTGGAGGTGGTGACCTCCGGGCTCGCGCCCGGGTAGTAGGTCTGCACCTGGATGGTGGGGTAGTCGACCTCCGGCAGCGCCGACAGCGGCAGGAACTGGAAACCGACCAGCCCCGCCAGCAGGATCGCGAACATGAAGAGGCTGGTCGCGATCGGCCGCTCGATGAACAGCCGCGACGGCCCCGAGCCGCGCACGGGCGCCGCGTCCGCCGGCATGGGGTCGTTGTCGCGCCGGGGGTCCGCCCCGCGGTCGGGCGTGTGCGCGCTCACCTCTCTTCCCCTTCGATGGGGGGGCGGTCGCAGTCAAAGCCCTTCCCCCTCGAGGGGGGAAGGGTTGGGA
>CAXUCS010000299.1:0-3848 GCA_964249365.1 uncultured Caulobacteraceae bacterium
CGCCTGTTCTCGCTTCTGGTGCTCATCAGTGGCGCGGCGCCCGCCGGCGCGCCGCTTCGCTCCGGATGCTGGAGCGCAAGACCCTGGCGGCGCTCCGCGCGCCCGCCCGGCGCCGCATCGCGCCGGACCTGGAGGCGCTGCTGCAGGCGGAGGCCATCGCGGTCCAGGCCGGCCCCCGCCCGTTCGAGGACGAGGCCGTGCTCGGCGTGATCCGCGATGCGCTCAAGGCGGGGACCATGCTCCGCTTCCGCTACGCCGGCGGTTCCTCGCCCGGCCGGGCGCGCGAGGTTTCGCCCTGTGGGCTTCTTTTCGCCCGCAGCAACTACCTCGTGGCCGCCGAGGGCGAGGGACCGCCGCGCAACTGGCGGCTAGACCGCATTGAGGCGGTGGAGGCGCTGCCCGGTCCCGCGGCCCGCCCTCCCGACTTCTCGCTGCAGGCCTATGCGGACCAGAGCTTCGGCATCTACCAGGACGACATGGAGGACGTGGTGCTGCGGATATCGCCGGGCGGCGCCGACTCCGCCCGTCACTGGCGATTCCACGTCAACCAGAGTCTGCAGGAGGAGCCGGACGGTGGGGTGACCGTGCGCTTCCGCGCCAGCGGAATGCGCGAGCTGGCCTGGCACCTCTTCACCTGGGGGACGGACGTGGAGGTGGTCGCGCCGGTCCGGCTGAAGGATATACTGGTCGAACAGCTTCAGGCCGCGCTGGCCGCCCACGCGCCGCCGGCCTGACGCCAGGTCAGGAGCTGTCGACTCAGATCGACGGATCGGGCTCGCCTCCACCTTCGCCAGCTTCCTCCAGCCGGATATGGAGTTGGGCCGCGCGCTGCATGGCGTCTGCGCCATCCTGCATGTGCATGACCGTGCCGTCCCGAACGGCTTCCGCATAGAGCTGCACGCCTTCGTCGAAGGTCCGTCGCACCTCCGGCGCCATCCAGCTCAGATCCAATGCCGCCACCGCGCACCTCCGATCGCGCAACGCCAGCCGGACGGAGCGGCTCCCTCAGTAGGGCGCCGGCTGGTCCGATGCCGGCGGCGGCTCGCCGCCTTCCTCGCCGGCGTCTCGGCCGAAGTCGTCCGCCAGCCCGGAGTAGAAGTCTCGCCGCCTTTCCTCGCCGCTCGGTTCGGGAACGGGTGGGCTGTCCGCGTCCGGCTCGGTTGCGGACGGAGCGTCCGCCGCCGCCGGGCCGCCGGGTTCGTCGATCTCGTCTATGCGCTCGGAAGAGGCGGGGGACGCCGGCTCCGAGGCGGGCGGGCTCGCCGCCGGTTGCGGGAAGTCGGAAATCGGCAGGCCCTGCTCGGCGTCCAGCATGAAGCGGCGCCAGAGCTCCGATGGCAGGTCGCCGCCGGCCACCTTGACCATGGGGCGCGAGCGGTCGTTCCCCACCCATACGCCCGCGACCCAGTCGGGGGTGAAGCCGACGAACCAGGCGTCGCGCCAGTTCTGGCTGGTGCCGGTCTTGCCCGCCGCAGGCCGCCCTATGTCGGCCTTGCGGCCCGTGCCGTGGCCGATCACGCCCTGCATCATCCGCACCATCAGCCGGTCCTTCTGCGGATCGAACACCTGGGGCGCCGGTCCGTCCGGGTGGGTGTAGAGGGTGTCGCCGTGGGCGTTGGTGATGGTGGAGATCAGGTAGGGCTCCACCCGCCGCCCGTCCTGCTGGAAGACCTGGTAGGCGCTGGTGAGGTCCAGGAGGTCGATCTCATAGGCCCCGAGCGCCACCGACAGGTCAGGCTTGGGCGGGATCATGGTCAGGCCGAAGCGCTCCGCCACCTCCGCCACCTTGGCCGCGCCGACCTGATGGGCGAGGCGCACCGCCACCGTGTTGATGGAGCGCGCCAGCGCATCGGCCACCGTGACCGAGCCGGAGAAGTGGCCGCCGTAGTTGGCCGGCGACCAGCCGCCGAAGCGCACGGGCGCGTCGGTGCGGACATCGGAGGGCTTGACGCCCGCCTCCAGCGCCGCGGCGTAGACGAAGGGCTTGAAGGCCGAGCCGGGCTGGCGGAGCGCCTGGGTCGCTCGGTCGAAGGCGCTGACCCGGTGGTCGCGCCCGCCCACCAGAGCGCGAATCGCGCCGTCCGGGGCCAGGGCCACCAGCGCCGCCTCCGTGGCGCCGAGCGGCCGGCCCTCGGCGACGCCGTCGCGCACCACCTGGGCGGCGACCGACTGCAGGCGCGGGTCCACCGTCAGCCGCACCACGAGGTCGGGGGCGCGGTTCTGCGCCAGGTCGCGGGCGCGGGAGGCGGCGAGGTCCAGGAGATAGCCGTAGTCGCCCTCCGCCGGCTTCTCGGGAGCGAGCACGGGCGGGTGGGCGCGCGCGTCAGCGACCTCGTCGGCCGTGATCCAGCCGTCCTGGCGCATCTCGCCCAGGATCAGCTGCGAGCGGCCGAGCGCGTCGTCGAGGTCGCCGGTCGGGTCCAGCCGGGAGGGCGCCTTGGGGAGCGCGGCCAGGAGCGCGGCCTCCGACAGGCTGAGGCGCGACGCGCCCTTGCCGAAGTAGGCCTCCGACGCCGCCTCCACCCCGAAGGCGCCGGCGCCGAAGTAGGTGCGGTTCAGGTAGAGCTCTAAGATGTCGGTCTTGGAGATCATCCGCTCGATCCGCCAGGCCAGGATCGCCTCCTGGACCTTGCGCTTCAGCGTCTGGTCGGGGCTGAGGAAGATGTTCCTGACCACCTGCTGGGTGATGGTGGAGCCGCCCTGCACCACGTGCCGGGCGTTGAGGTCGGCGCGCAGAGCCCGGGCCACGCCCGTCAGGTCGACGCCGTGGTGGGCGTAGAACCGCCGGTCCTCCGCGGCCAGGAAGGCGTTCGGCAGGTAGGCAGGCAGGTCCTTCAGCGCGACGGTCTGGCCGTGGCGGGAGCCGCGGATGGCGATCACCCGGCCCTCGCGGTCCTCGAAGGTGACGCCGGGTGTGCGGTTCAGCGACCACAGCGCCGCCTTGTCGGGGATGGACGGGAGGTCCTGCAGCGCCAGCCGCCAGAACCACAGGCCGCAGACGCCGGCGAGCAGCAGGACGCCGATGAGGAGCGCGGCGAGGAGGCGCACGGCCCGGCGCGGCGGGCGGCGTGGCTGGATGTCTACGCGGATGGGGGGCGATGGGGCTGTCACGGGCGCCAATCCTAGCGCCAAACCCCTACATTGCGGTTGAGGAGGCGGCGCCATGTCCGACCGGCCGTTCTGGGAAGCCAAGACGCTGCGCGAGATGAACCGCGCGGAATGGGAGAGCCTCTGCGACGGCTGCGGCCGCTGCTGCCTCGTGCGCTTCGAGGACGAGGACACGGGCGAGATCATCCCCACCCGGATCAGCTGTCGCCTGCTCGATACGGCAAGCGCCTGCTGCAGCAACTATCCCCAGCGCCGCCGCCACGTGCCCGACTGCATCAAGCTGACGCCTCGGAAGGTCGAGCACCTCGGCTGGATGCCGCGCTCCTGCGCCTACCGCCGCCTGCACGAGGGGCGGGGCTTGGCGAGCTGGCACCCGCTGGTGAGCGGCGAGCGGGAGAGCGTGCGCCGCGCCGGGATCAGCGTGGCCGGCAAGGTGGTGTCGGAGACGACGCTGGCCGACGTGGAGGACGCCATCGACTTTCCCGCTCACGACCTGATGACCGAGCCGGACGAGGACTGAGGCTCAGCCCTCCAGCGCCGTCCGCGCCTCCGCGCCGATCGTCGCCAGCGCGGCGCGGGCCGCGGGAATGGCGCGCGGCAGGGCGTAGAAGTAGTGGATCATGCCCGGCTGTACGGTTGCGCGGGCGTCCAGCCCCGCCGCGGCGAGGCGTCCGGCGTAGTTCAGCGCCTCGTCGCGGAACGGATCGCAGGCCGCCGCATGGATGCGCACGGCCCGGGCG
>CAXUCS010000300.1:0-3846 GCA_964249365.1 uncultured Caulobacteraceae bacterium
AGCCCTTCCAGCGCGACGGCTCGCCGCGCTGGAAGGGCTCGAACACGCGCTCGCGCTCGCGCTCGGGCCCGCCCGGGCCGTTGTCGTCCACCTCGATCACCGCGGCGCCCGCCTCGCGATAGACCCGGGCCTGCGCCCGCGTGCCGAACTTCAGGGCGTTGTCGAGGAGGTTGGCCACCAGGCGGCGCAGCGCCACCGGGTCGCCGTGGATCACCACGGGCGCGGCGCCCTCCGCGCTGACCTCGCGCCCGGTCTCGGCCATCTCGTCGACCACGCTCTCCACCAGTGAGGACAGCTCCAGCCGCTCGCGCTGGAAGGGCTGTGTCGCGTCGCGCACGAACGCCAGGGCGGAGGCAATCATGGCCTCCATCTGGTCCATGTCGGCCACCATCTTGTCGCGGAGCGGCTCGGGCGCGCCTTCCACCCGGAAGCGCAGGCGGGTCAGAGGCGTGCGGAGGTCATGGGCCACCGCGCCGACCATGGTGGTGCGGTCGTCCACGTAGCGGCGCAGCCGTTCCTGCATCCGGTTGACGGCGCGGGCCGCCGGGCGCACCTCCTTGGGACCCTTCAGCTGCCGGGGCGCGGCGCGGGGGTCGCGGCCCAGCCGCTCCGCGGCGGCGGCGAAGACGCCGATGGGCGCGGCCAGCCGCCGCGCGAACAGATAGGCCATGGGCGCCAGCGCTCCTGCGCTCAGCACCAGCCACAGCGCCACCCGCTGCTGCCAGACGGTAGGGAAAGGCTCGCGCGGGGAGGCCACCAGCCAGCGGCCGTCCGCGCGGTGCAGCCCCACCGCGAAGGGCGCGATCAGCAACGGTTCGGCGCCGGAGACGTCGACAAAGAAGCGCCGACGCGGGTGCGGCAGGCCAAGCTTGTACGGCGGCGCCAGCGGCAGCCCGAGCTTGAAGCGCAGCGGCTGGCTCGACAGGACCACGGAGGTCGCCGCCACGTGCAGCCGTTGGGCGATCTCGGCCGTGGCGTTCTGGGTGAAGCGGCTGATGTAGTAGGTCTGCGGGGCCCGCGCCTCGACGCGCACGATGAGCGGCACGCCTTCTCGCGAGGCGACCGGAGAGCCCTCCAACGCCTGCGCCACCTCCGCGGCGCGGAAGACCACGGGCGGAGGAGGGGGAATGCTGAACACGATGGCCAGGCTGATCGCCTGCACCGCGAGCAGGCTGACCAGCACCAGGGTCAGGACCTGGACGAACAGGGTGGCCTGCAGCCGAGGCCTCCCGCCGTCCTTCACGGCCGCGCCGTCAATGGCGCTGGACCTTGGGCGTGAAGATGTAGCCCTCGTTGCGGATGGTGCGGATCAGTTCGGAACCCCCGCCGTCGTCGAGCTTGCGGCGGAGCCGGCTGATCTGGACGTCGACGGCGCGGTCATAGGCGTCGCTGTCCGGCCCTCGGGCGAAGTCCAGCAGCTGGTCGCGGGTGAGGACCCGCTGGGGGTGCTCCACGAAGGCGCGGAGCAGGGAGAACTCGCCGCCGGAGAGGTTCACGATCACGCCGTCGGGCGTGCGCAGCTCGCGCCGCACCATGTCGAGCCGCCAGCCGGAGAACTCGCAGCGCGCGCCGAGCGGGGAGGCCGGATCGGGCCGCTCGCCGCGGCGGCGCAGCACGGCGCGCACCCGGGCCAGGAGCTCGCGGGGATTGCAGGGCTTGGGCAGGTAGTCGTCGGCCCCGAGCTCCAGCCCCACGATCCGGTCGGTCTCCTCGCCCATGGCCGACAGCATCACCACCGCGGGCCCGTTCTGGCCGGACAGCCGGCGGCAGATCTGAAGGCCGTCCTCGCCCGGCAGCATCAGGTCCAGGACCACCAGGTCGGGCGGCGGGCCCGCATTCATCAGCCGGTTCAGCTCCGCGGCGTCGGCGGCGGTCGCCACGTCGAAGTCGTGGCGGGACAGGAACTCCGACACCACGTCGCGGATGCCGGGATCGTCGTCCACCACGATGATGCGGCCGGTCGTCCCGGGGGTCGTTGGCGCCGTGTCAGCCAGGGCGGTGCTCATGGGCTGGACCATCGCTCATCGGCACGGCACCAGGATGTCCGGCGCGACACAAGGCGCACGCGCACCGGCTCATCGGTTCAAAGAGTCCCCGTGACCGGGTGCGAAGGACTCGTTGGGTCCCGGCCCGGTGTCCAGGATGTCGATGCCCCTGGCGAGTTTGGAATGGCGGTAGCCGTACAAGGCGTAGATCACCGCGCCGACCAGGCAGTAGACCACGAGGATCGACAGCGGCAGAGGGTCGCCACCGAGCGCCTTCTGGATCATGGGCACGATGTTGAAGGTCGCCAGCGCCAGGCAGGCCAGTATGCCCGCCACCGCGGTGCCGACGCCCCCGGGCACCCGAAACGGCCGCTCCAGCTCCGGGTGGCGGCGGCGCAGGTAGATCACCGATAGGCAAACGATGCAGAAGGCCAGAGCCGTGCCGAGCGAGACGAGGTCGGAGAGGAGGTCGATGGGCAGGAAGGCGGCGGCCACCGCGATGAAGCCGCCGAGCAGGATGGTGCCGATCCACGGCGTGCGGAACTTGGGGTGGATGCGGGCGAAGACGCCGGGCAGGAGGCCGTCGCGCGCCATCGCGTAGAAGATGCGGGTCTGGCCGTAGCTCAGGCCCAGCATGACGGAGGAAAGCCCCATCACCGCGCCGACCTTGATCATCAGGGCCACGAGATTGAGCTTGCCGCTCGCCACCGCGGGGTAGGGCACGTCGGCCCAGGTGGGGTTGATGCGGTCCACCGCCACCGCGACCGGGTCCGGCGCCCCGAGCTCCTTGTAGGGCACCACCCCGGTCATGACCGACGCCACCACCATGTAGATCACGGTGCAGATGAGGAGCGAGCCGAGGATCCCGATGGGCACGTCGCGCGACGGCCGCTTGGCCTCCGCCGCGGCGGTGGAGACCGCCTCGAAGCCCACATAGGCGAAGAAGATGATAGCCCCCCCTCGCAGCACCCCGCTCCAGCCGTAGGCGCCGAACTCCCCGGTGGTGTTCTTGGGCAGGAACGGGTGCCAGTTGGCCGGATGCACGAAGGCGGCCGCCACCGCCACGAAGGCGGCCAGGACGGTACATTTCACCACCACGATGACGTTGTTGACCTTGGCCGATTCGCTCACGCCGATCACCAGCAGCGCGGACACCGCCGCGATCCCCACCGCCGCCACTAGGTTCAGCGTGCCGGTGAAGGCGAAATGGAGGTGGCCGGCGGCGTCCGGCAGGGGCGACAGCAAAGGCGTGGCCCAGAGCGGGGCCGACTTGCCGTTCAGCACCACCTGCGGGAACATTAGCCCGAAGTCCTTCAGGAGCGAGACGACGTATCCCGCCCAGCCCACCGCCACGGTGGAGGCCGCCACGCCGTACTCCAGCACCAGGAGCCAGCCCATCACCCAGGCCGCCACTTCGCCGAGCGTGCCATAGGCGTAGGTGTAGGCCGATCCCGAGACCGGCATGGTGGAGGAGAGCTCCGCATAGCAGAGCCCCGCCAGGGCGCAGGCCACACCCGCCACCACGAAGGACAGGAGGATGGCGGGCCCGGCGTTGGCGGAGGCGACCTGGCCGGTCAGGACGAAGATGCCGGCCCCGATGATGGTGCCGACGCCCAGGCTGACGAGGTTCAGCGCGCCGAGCGTGCGCTTCAGCTCGTGGTGGTTGGCCTCCCGCTGGATTTGCGCGATGGACTTCTTCAGGCTGAGCCTGCCGCCACGAGCCGCTTCGATCGCCGCCATTCAAGCTCTTCCCCGACGCCGCGCATGAGCGGCGGCGTCCCCGCGACGTTAGAGAGGCCGTCTGGCCCGCGCAACGGGGCGCGGCGTTAGCGTCACGGCCGCTTGCTGCGGTGTCCGGAGA
>CAXUCS010000301.1:0-3845 GCA_964249365.1 uncultured Caulobacteraceae bacterium
GGCGACGTGCTGACGCCTCGCTTCGGCCCTGACGGGCTGGTCGCGGCGGTGGCGCAGGACATCGACACCGGCGAGGTGCTGATGCTCGCCTGGATGAACGCGGAGGCGCTGGAGCGCACGCTCGCCACCGGCGAGGCGCACTACTGGAGCCGCTCGCGGGGCGAGCTCTGGCGCAAGGGCGCGACCTCGGGCCAGGTGCAGCGGGTGGCGGAGGCCAGGATCGACTGCGACCAGGACGCGGTGCTCCTCAAGGTGCGGTCGCAGGGCGACGGCGGGGCCTGCCACGTCGGGTTCAGGAGCTGCTTCTACCGCCGGGTGGAGGACGGCCGCCTCGTCACCGCTCCGCTCTGACTGCGCACGGCGGATGCGCGAGGACTTGGACGAGGATAGTCCGGGCGAGCCCGTGATCCTGACGCTCGCGGCCGAGGCCGCCGGCGAGCGGCTCGACCGGGCCCTGGCGGCCGTCTCGGTCCTGTCCCGCTCTCGCCTGCAGCAGCTCATCACGGCGGGCGCGCTCAGCTTCGGCGGAGACGTCTTGACGGACGCCTCGGCTAAGGCGCGGCCGGGCGATTACAGCCTGCTCGTGCCCGCGCCGGAGCCGGCGGAGCCGCAGCCGCAGCCGATCCCGCTCAGCATCCTCTTCGAGGACGCGGACCTGATCGTGGTCGACAAGCCGGCCGGCATGGCCGCCCATCCCGGACCCGGCACGCCGGACGCGACGCTGGTGAATGCGCTCCTGCACCACTGTGCGGGCTCGCTGTCGGGCATCGGCGGCGTGCTCCGGCCCGGCATCGTTCACCGGCTGGACAAGGACACCTCCGGCGTGATGGTGGCGGCCAAGTCGGACCGGGCGCACCAGGGCCTCGCCGCCCTCTTCGCCCGGCACGACATCGAGCGGAGCTACATCGCGCTGACCCGCGGCGCACCCGCCGCGCCGCGCGGGACGATCGCCACGCGACTCGGCCGGTCCCCACACGACCGCAAGAAGATGGCGGTGTTGAAGACGGGCGGGCGCGAGGCGGTCACCCACTACGCGGTCGAAGGTCGTTTCGGGCCGGTGGGGCGACTCCTCGCGAGCCGCATTCGTTGTCGGCTCGAGACGGGCCGCACGCACCAGATCCGCGTGCACCTCGCCGCGCTCGGCGCCCCGTGCCTCGGCGATCCGGTCTATGGCCAGGGCGCACCCGGGGAAGCGGTCCGCGAGCTCATGCTCGCCAGCGGCCTGCGCCGCCAGGCGCTGCACGCCGCCGTGCTGGGCTTCGTCCATCCCGTGTCCGGACGATCCTATCGCTTCGAGAGCGCGCCTCCGGACGACATGCGGCGCCTGGAAGACGGTCTTGCGTCGCTGTGAACGGCGGCTCCGGCCATATAGCTGACCTTGGCCGTAGGTTTTTCGCCGGGAGGCGCAGACAGCCTCAAACGGGCCGCAACCCGGGTCCATATCTCGCAGTTGCACAAGGGACAGGACGCCGCGCTCCCATGAACGGGGAGGCCGGGCGACGCCACTGCCATATGGCTTGGGCGATAGGGGATACAAGGCGTCATGGCGACCAATGCTCTGGCGATGATCTCGCCGGAAGGCGGGCTCTCCCGCTACCTGACCGAAATCCGCAAGTTCCCGATGCTGTCCAAGGACGAGGAGTTCATGCTCGCCAAGGCCTGGCGCGAGCATGAGGACTCCGAAGCCGCGCACCGGCTCGTCACCTCCCACCTTCGCCTGGTGGCCAAGATCGCCATGGGCTACCGCGGCTACGGCCTGCCGATCGGCGAGGTGATCAGCGAAGGCAACGTCGGGCTGATGCAGGCGGTGAAGAAGTTCGAGCCGGACAAGGGCTTCCGGCTCGCGACCTACGCCATGTGGTGGATCAGGGCCTCGATCCAGGAGTACATCCTGCGCTCCTGGTCGCTGGTGAAGATCGGTACGACGGCGGCGCAGAAGAAGCTGTTCTTCAACCTGCGCAAGGCCAAGAGCGAGATCAGCGCGCTGGAGGAGGGCGACCTCCATCCCGAGCACGTGGCCTCCATCGCCACCAAGCTCGGCGTCACCAACGAGGACGTGATCTCGATGAACCGGCGCCTGTCCGGCCCGGACAGTTCGCTGAACTCGCCGCTGCGCGCCGACAGCGAGGCGGAGTGGCAGGACTGGCTGGTGGACGACACCGCCGAAAGCGCCGAGCACGTCGTCGCCGAGGCGGAGGAGCGCGACATCCGCATGAGCCTCCTGGAGGAGGCGATGCAGGAGCTGACCGAGCGGGAGCGCCACATCCTCACCGAGCGGCGCCTGCGCGACAATCCCACCACCCTGGAGGAGCTCGCCGGCCAGTACGGCGTGAGCCGCGAGCGGGTCCGCCAGATCGAGGTCCGCGGCTTCGAGAAGCTGCAGAAGGCCATGCAGGCCGCCGCCCAGGAGCGCCACCTGCTGGACGCCTGAGCGGCCAGGAGGGCTTCAGGGCCGGGTCGCGGCGGCGCGTCGGGCCCGGGCTGCGTCCCTGGTCGCCTTCTCGGCAGCCACGCGGGCCTCCTTAACCTGCTGGCGGATGCCGTTGCACATGTCGTCGTAGGCGCCCCACTCCCGGGATGCGCAGCTCAGGTCGTACATCTCCTGCATCGCCTGGGCCGTCTTGGTCAGTTCGGCCGGATCAGGCGCCGGGGCGGTGACGACGACAGGCGGCGCCTTGCCCGGGGGCGGCGCGAGGCCCGGTCCGGCCTGGGCGGCTAGGAGGAGAGCGAGCAGGGGCGCGATCATCGGTCCGTCCAAAAGGTGACGGGCGCGTGTGGCGCTTCGGAGGCGCCTCTATGTCGACGGTCGATCAAGGAGGCGCGCCCGCGGTTTCCGCTGGCCCCCACGTGGTGTAGAGCCCTGCCTGTCCCACGCCTGGCCTCCGGCCCCACCGCCACGCCGAGCGGCCCGTCTCCGTCATGCCCGACCCCGATCCTCCCGCAAACCCTGGACGCTCCGAAAACTCCGACGTCGCGGCGCTGGTGCTGTTCTCCGGGGGGCAGGACAGCGCGACCTGCCTGGCATGGGCGCTGGAGCGGTTCGACCGGGTGGAGACGGTCGGCTTCGACTACGGCCAGCGTCACGGGGTGGAGATGCAGGCCCGTCAGGCCGTCCTGGCCGGGCTGCGCGCCGGCTTCCCGCCCTGGGCGGCGAGGCTGGGCGAGGACCATGTGCTGGACCTGAGGGGGTTCGGCGCGCTGGGCGGTTCGGCGCTGACGAGCGGGCGCGCCATCGAGATGACCGAACGCGGGCTCCCCTCCACCTTCGTGCCGGGCAGGAACCTCGCCTTCTTCGTCTACGCCGCGGCGCTGGCGGACCGGCGGGGGCTCAGCCGCCTGATCGGCGGCATGTGCGAGACCGACTTCTCCGGCTATCCCGACTGCCGCCGCGACACGCTGGATGCGATGGAGGCGGCGCTCAACCTCGGCATGGAGCAGCGGTTCGTGCTCGACACCCCGCTGATGCAGCTGACGAAGGCCGAGACCTGGGCGCTCGCCGAACGGCTCGGCGGCGCGCCGCTCATCGAGCTGATTCTGGAGGACAGCCACACCTGCTACCTCGGCGAGCGAGGCCTGCGGCACGATTGGGGATACGGCTGCGGCCGCTGCCCGGCCTGCGCGCTCCGGGCGCGCGGCTGGGCGGAGTGGCGCGAAGGTCGGGCGGCGTGAGCTACGCGGTCAAGGAGCTGTTCCTGACCCTTCAGGGAGAGGGTGGGCAGGCGGGACGCGCCGCGGTCTTCTGTCGCTTCGCCGGTTGCAACCTGTGGTCCGGCCGGGAGGAGGACCGAGCCGCCGCCGCCTGCAGCTTCTGCGACACCGACTTCGTCGGCCTGGACGGGGAGGGC
>CAXUCS010000302.1:0-3842 GCA_964249365.1 uncultured Caulobacteraceae bacterium
CTCGGCGGTGCCTTCGCCGACGTCGGGAAGGCGAAAGGTGAAGCCGGCGGAGGCGGACCCGTCCGCGGGCGGCGAGGGAACGGTCCCGGGCGAGGCGCTCGGGCGCTCGGTCGCCGGCGTGGTCTCCGGCGCTTCCCGCGCCTCGACATTGCGCTGGCCGGAGGGGTTGGGGACCAGCGGCGCCTCCGGCCGCGCGGGCGCGCCGGTGGCGGTCTCGAACTCCAGGAGCGGGCCGCCGACGGCGAACATCTCGCCGGGCTCGCCGCGGCGCTCGACCAAGCGCCCGGTGACCGGGGAGGTGATCTCCACCGTGGCCTTGTCGGTCATGACGTCGACCAGCGGTTGGTCCTCCTCGACGTGGTCGCCGACCGCCACGTGCCAGGCGACGATCTCCGCCTCGGCGGTGCCCTCGCCGACGTCTGGAAGTCGGAAGGTGAAGCGTCCCAAGGCTCAGACCTCCGCCATCGTCTGCTTCAGCGCCCGGGCCAAGCGTTCCGGACCGGGGAAGTAGCCCCACTCCAGCGCATGCGGGTAGGGCGTGTCCCAACCCGTCACCCGCAGGACCGGAGCCTCCAGGTGATGGAAGCAGCGCTCCTGGACGAGCGCCGAGAGTTCCGCGCCGAAGCCGGAGGTGCGGGTCGCCTCGTGGGCGATGACGCAGCGGCCGGTCTTCTTCACGCTCCGCTCGATGGCGGCGACGTCGACGGGGACGAGGGTCCTGAGGTCCAGCACCTCCGCATCCACCCCCGCGTGCTCGGCGGCGGCCAGGGCCACGTGGACCATGGCGCCGTAGGCTAGGAGGGTGAGGTCGGCGCCCTCGCGCACCGTCTCCGCCTGGCCCAGCGGCACCACGTAGCGCCCCTCGGGCGCGTCCGCCTTGGGATGGCCGGCCCAGGGCTTGACCGGGCGGTCGCGCCAGCCTTCGAAGGGGCCGTTGTAGATGCGCTTTGGCTCAAAGAAGATCACGGGATCGTCGTCCTCGATGGCGGCGATCAGTAGGCCCTTGGCGTCGTAGGGGTTGGAGGGCACGACCACCTTCAGCCCCGCCACATGGGTGAAGAGCGCCTCGGGGCTCTGGCTGTGGGTCTGGCCGCCGAAGATGCCGCCGCCGTAGGGCGTGCGGACCACAAGGGGGGCGGTGAACTCCCCGGCCGTGCGGTAGCGCAGCCGGGCCGCCTCGCTGATGATCTGGTCGAAGGCGGGGTAGATGTAGTCGGCGAACTGCATCTCCACCACGGGCCGCAGGCCGTAGGCGGCCATTCCGATCGCCGCCGCCGCGATGCCGCCCTCCGAAATGGGCGCATCGAAGCTGCGGGTCAGGCCGTGGCGGCGCTGCAGCCCGTCGGTCACGCGGAACACCCCGCCGAAGAAGCCGGTGTCCTGGCCGAAGGAGAGGACTTTGGGGTCCTGCGACATCTTCACGTCCAGCGCGCTGTTCAGCGCCTGGATCATGGTCATGGCGGGCATGGGGTCAGTCTCCCGCCTGGGCGCGCTGTTCCACAAGGCGCCAGTCGGGCTCCTTGTAGACGTCGGTGAAGAGTTCGCTCATCGGCGGCGGATTGGCCCCGAGCACGCCGTTGGCTTCGGCCTCCACGGCAGCGACCCGCACCTCCTCCCGGCAGGCGGCCTGGAGCGCCTCGTGGCGGTCGTCGTCCCACTCGCCGAGCGTGACGAGGTGGCGCTTCAGCCGCTCCACGGGGTCGCCGAGGGGCCAGGCCTCGTGCTCGTCGCCGGGGCGGTAGCGGGCGGGGTCGTCGGAGGTGGAGTGCTGCCCGCCCCGGTAGGTGAAGAGCTCGATCACCGTGGCGCCGAGGTTGGACCTGGCCCGCTCCGCCGCCCAGGCCGTGGCTCCGTAGACGGCCAGGAAGTCGTTGCCGTCCACCCGGAGCGCCGGCAGGCCGTAGCCGATCCCCCGCGCCGCGAAGGTCGTGCGCTCGCCCCCGGCGATGCCGTGGAAGCTCGATATGGCCCACTGGTTGTTGACGATATTGAGGATCACCGGGGCGCGGTACACGCAGGCGAAGGTCAGGGCGGAGTGGAAGTCCCCCTCCGCCGTGGCGCCATCGCCGATCCAGGCGCAGGCGATCCGGTCGCCGCCCTCGTAGGCCGACGCCATGGCCCAGCCCACCGCCTGCGGGTACTGCGTCCCGAGGCTGCCCGAGATGCTGAAGAAGCCGTATGGCTTGGAGGAGTAGAAGACCGGAAGCTGGCGGCCCTTGGCTGTGTCGTGGGCGTTGGAGAAGATCTGGTTCATCATCTCGACCAGAGGGAAGCCGCGCGCGATGAGCAGGCCCTGCTGGCGATAGGTCGGAAACCCCATGTCCTCCCGGTCGAGCACCAGAGCCTGGGCGCAGGCCACCGCCTCCTCGCCCGTGCACTTCATGTAGAAGCTGGTCTTGCCCTGACGCTGGGCGCGGTACATGCGGTCGTCGAAAGCCCGCGTCAGCAGCATGGCGCGCAAGCCCTCGCGCAGCCTTCCGGGATCGAGACGCGGGTCCCAGGGGCCGAGCGCCTGGCCCTCGTCGTCCAGCACCCGAACCAAGCCGTAGGCCATGTCACGCATGGCGTGGGGGTCGGCGCCTATGGACGGCCGCAGCGCTTCCCCAGCCGCCTGGAGGGGGAACTCGAAGCGGGGCGCGTCGCCCGGTCTTCCAACCGGCTCGGGTACGTGCAGGCTCAAGGGTTCGGAATTGCGCATCAAACTCGCCGCGCACCCCGTGCGGGGCTGATGATGACCTACCTGATAGGTTTACTCGTGTTCGTCGCCAAGGGCAGGATCGTCGGAGACGTGGACCGGGCCGATCAATGGGTTTGCCGATCGGCCTGACGTGCCTCTTCCGCGGCGACGCATTCGTCGTAGACCTGCATGAAACGATCAAAGCCACCGGTCCCAAGCACCAAGCGGTTGGGGCCGCCCTTGGCCGTCTCTTCCATCTCCGTGAAGTTGCCGGCCGCCCAAGGGTGGCTGTTCAGGGCGACGGTGGCGCCGGCGTCGCGACTGGCGCGCCAGAACTTCCGCAGGGAGGCGCGGTACTCCGCCACTCCTGCGGTGGTGTCGGGCATGGCGGTGCCGCCCCATAGGCTGACCTCTCGCTCCCGCCCGTGATCGGAGACGTTGAAGAGCAGCGACGCCGTCCCGGGCGTGTGCCCGGGCGTCAGGACGAAGTGGACCGTCGTGTCGCCCAGCGTCAGCGCGCCCCCGTCCGTGATTACCTGGTCCTTGATCGGGGGCGGGGTGAACGGCAGGTGCAGCTTCGCCAACTCGGCGGGGTCGTTCATGTAAGCCCAGTCCGCCTCGCTCTCGTAGACGCGCGGGTGATAGGCGGCCTGGAGGTAGCGGGCGCCCCCGAAGTGATCCAGGTGCCCGTGGGTTATGATCATGTCGCGGATCGCGTGGGGGTCGAGGCCGAGCGCCACCAGGCCCGGGACCAGGATGGTGCGCGCCTCCGTCTCGCTGTCCAGGGTGTCGATCAGGATCAGCCCCTGCGAGGTGCGGATCACCCAGCTGCCCACGAAGGTCGTGCCGACATAGTACAGGTTGTCGAAGGCCCTGGCCGGCGGGCGCGGCGCGAGGCCTCCGTGCAGCACGATGTCCTTGACATAGGCCTTTGCCTCCGCCGGCCCCTTGCAGATGAAGCCGTCGGCCACGGGGGCGAGATCCTCACCGGCGATCGCCCGGGCGCGGTCGACGTGAGCGGCGGCGTCGGGCGGATCGAGCCGCACGATCCCGCGCTGAAGATCCCGCACATGGGCTGGAACACGCTCGACGTGGCGCGCGCCCACCCTGTGCTGGCGGGCATCCCGACGGGACCGGGCGGCTGGCACGCCTACTTCGTCCACTC
>CAXUCS010000303.1:0-3824 GCA_964249365.1 uncultured Caulobacteraceae bacterium
TCCTGCACCTGCGCGCCGAGCCGCGGCTGCGCTGGACCGCCGCGCGGGCGGACGACTGGCGCCGCCCGCCTGTCGATCACGTGACCACCCGCTACCAGGAGAAGCGGCTCGGCGACATCGCGCCCGTCTTCCTGGACTTCGACCGGGTGGACTGACGCTTGCGTCCGGGCGCGGAGCCCACACGTAAGTCGTCTATGCATCGACTCACTCAGATCCTGGCCCGGCTGGCCGCCGCCACCCTCCTCCTCGCCGCCGCGCCCGCCTGGGCCGCGCCCCTGCAGCAGGCCGTGTTCTCCGGCGGCTGCTTCTGGTGCATGGAGCACGACATGAAGGCCATACCGGGCGTGGTCTCGGTGGAGAGCGGTTATACCGGCGGCCATGTCGACCACCCGACCTACGAGGAGGTCTCATCGGAGACGACGGGCCATTACGAATCGGTGCGGGTGACGTTCGATCCCGCGAAGATCGACTACGGCTTCCTCCTCTACCGCTATTTCAAGCTGGTGGACCCCACCGACCACGGCGGGCAGTTCTGCGACCGTGGGCCGTCGTACCGCCCGGCGATCTTCGTGGCCGACGACGTCCAGCGGAAGGCGGCCGGGCAGGCCGAGGCCGACGCGCAGAAGCAACTGAAGCACGGCAGGGTCATCGTACCGATCCTGCCGCTGAAGGCGTTCTGGCCCGCGGAGGCCTACCACCGCGACTACGCCCACACCCACGCGCTGGAGTATAACCTCTACCGCGCGGGCTGCGGCCGCGACGCCACCCTGCGCCGCGTCTGGGGCTGAGGCTCAGGCGAGTCCGGCGACGACCTCCGCCACCGCCGAGGTCAGCACCTCCAGCTCCGCGTCGGAGACGGTGAAGGCCGGCGTGAGATAGATCACGTCCAGGAGCGGCCGCACCCACACGCCCCGCTCCAGAAAGGCCCGGCGCACCGCGTCGCGCTCCGGCGCCCGGCGGAGCTGGACCACGCCGATGGCGCCCAGCACCCGAACGTCCCTGACCATAGGCAGGGTGCGGCAGGGCTCCAGGCCCTTCGCGAGGCCGGTCGACACGGCCTCCACCTGTCTCAGGCGCGGCTCCCGCTCGAAGAGGTCGAGCGAGGCGTTGGCGGCCGCGCAGGCCAGCGGGTTGGCCATGAAGGTCGGCCCGTGCATCAGCGCGCACGCCGGATCGTCGGACCAGAAGGCTTCAAACACCTCCTGCGAGGCGACGGTGGCGGCCAGCGGCAGCGTGCCCGCCGTCAGCGCCTTGGAGAGGGTGACGATATCGGGCATCACCCCGGCCTGTTCGCAGGCGAACATCGTCCCCGTACGGCCGAAGCCGGTGAAGATTTCGTCCAGGATGAGCGGCAGGCCGTGGCGGCGCGCCGCGTCCGCCACCCGGCGCAGCGTCGCCCCGTCGTGGAAGCGCATGCCGCCCGCGCCTTGCACCAGCGGCTCGACGATCACCCCCGCGAGTTGCGGGGCACGGCGGCCCAGCGTCTCCTCCAGCGCCGCGCTCGTCGCCTCGTCGCGGGGCAGGTCGGCGAAGACCTGGGGCAGCAGGCCGGCGCCGAAGTGGGCATGCAGGCTTTCCTCCGGGTCGCAGACGCTCATCGCGCCGAGCGTGTCGCCATGGTAGCTCTCGCGGAAAGCGAGAAAGCGCGTGCGTCCCGCCACGCCGCGGTTGCGCCAGAGCTGCATGGCCATCTTCATGGCCACCTCCACCGCCACCGACCCGGAATCGGTGAAGAAGACGTGGTCGAGCTCGCCCGGCAGGAGCGCGGCCAGCCGCGCCGCCAAGCGCTCCGCCGGTGCGTGCGTCAGCCCCCCGAACATCACGTGCGGCATGCGCGCGAGCTGGGCCTCCACCGCCTCGCGGATGTGGGGGTGGTTGTAGCCGTGGCAGGCCGTCCACCACGACGCGATCCCGTCGATCAGCTCGCGCCCGTCCGCCAGCCGGATGCGGCAGCCGTCCGTCGCCACCGCCTCCAACGGCGCGGCGGCGGTCTTCATCTGGGTATAGGGCCGCCAGGGGCCGGCGGCCGGCGCGCTCATGCGCTGGCGGCGGTGGCGAAGATCGTCCGGCGACGCTCCGCCCAGGCCAGCGCCAGGCAGAGGAGAAGCGCCACCAGCCCCAGGGCGCCCGCCCCGCAGAAGAAGAGGGCGAAGGCGTGCAGGAGGTCGCGCCCGTGCTGCAGGTGGAGCACGACCGCCCCCGACCACCCCTTCAGGAGCTTGCCCGTCCAGGCGAGCGCAGAGGTCAGGAGGGCGTACTGGGTGGCCGTGTAGCCAAGCTGGGTGAGCGTCGACATGTAGGCGATCAAGGCCACGCCCGCGACGTTCATGCAGAAGTCGTCAAAGGCCATCAGCCCGCAGAAGACCGGCAGGTTCGGTCCCGTGAACGCCAGGAGGCCGAACGCCGCCACGGCCAGGGGCTGCAGCACGGCGCCCAGGATCAGCGCAGGCATGTGGCCGAAGCGCGCGGCGAACAGCCCGCCCGCGGCGATGCCCAGCACTGTGGTGGGCAGGCCTACCGCCAGCCGCACGAAGGCCACCGCCGCCTTGGACAGTCCGACCTGGACGTAGAAGGGGTTGATCACCGGTCCGCGCAGGTAGTCGGACAGGTGGTAGGCGCTCACCGTCAGGAGGATGAGGAGCGCCATCGGCCCCCACTGGCGGAAGAAGGCCACGAAGGGGCCGACAACCACGTCGAGCGCCCGCTGCGGGCTCCAGCGCGTCTTCTCCCGCAGCGCCCGGTCCGCCGCCGTCGGCTCGCGGGCCAGGGCCGTCGACAGGAGCCCGATCGCGACGGACGCGGCGAAGCAGGCGTAGGACGCCGCCCAGCCGATGGCGCTGGCCATCAGCAGTAGCACGGAGGTCGTCAGGATGATGGCGACCTGATAGCCGAGCTTGTAGCTGGCGGTGAGGAGGTCGAGCTCCTCCGCGTCTGTCGCCGCCTCGATGCGCCAGGCGTCGATCACCACGTCCTGCGTGGCTGCGGCGAAGGCGACCAGGAGGGCGAAGCCGGTGAGCGCGGCGAGCCGCAGGTGCGGATCACTCGCCGCCATGCCGAACAGGCCCGCGCCGACCCCGAGCTGAGTCGAGATCATCCAGCCGCGGCGGCGTCCCAGCCGTCCGAACAAGGGCGCCGGCAGTGCGTCCACGACCGCGCCCCAGACGAACTTTAGCGAATAGGCCAGGCCGACCCAGGACAGGTAGCCGATCAGCGCGAGGTTCACGTGGGCGTCGCCGAGCCAGTAGCTCAGCATGTTGCCGATCAGGAGGAACGGCAGGCCGGAGGAGAAGCCGAGTCCCAGCATGACGGCGACCTTGGGCCGGCCGAGCGCGCGGAGGACCGCGCCCGCGCCCATCCCGCGCCGCCTCGCGCCTGCCGACTGTTCGCCCGCGTCCTGCACTACCCGGCCATAGCCGCAGTTGGGCTCAGAGGCGAGGGGACGGCTGCGCCGCTGCGCGTCCGAGGCGCGCCAGCACCGCTTCCAGCGCAGATGGATCGAGCGGCTTGGCCAGGAAGTCGTCCATGCCGGCCTCCAGGCAGGTGCGCCGGTCGTCCTCGAAGGCGTTGGCGGTGAGCGCCACCACGCGCGTGCGGCACCCGGCCGCGCGCAGGCGCCGCGTCGCTTCCAGCCCGCTCATGCCGGGCATGCGCATGTCCATGAGCACGAGGTCGTAGCCGTGCGCCAGCGCCAGGGCGAGCGCCTCCTCGCCGCCGCCCGCGCGATCCACCAGGCAGCCGCTGCGCACCAGGAGGGCCCGGGCGAGGAGCGCATTCACCGGATTGTCCTCCGCCAGCAGCACGCGCAGGCCGTGCGGGGCGTCACG
>CAXUCS010000304.1:0-3809 GCA_964249365.1 uncultured Caulobacteraceae bacterium
TGGCAGGTCTGGGTGGTGGAGTTCCACTGCGTCCCCTTGGTGCATTGGGTGGCCCGAAACTGGCCGGGGTCGGGCTGACTGCAGCTGGAGCCGGTCGGTGTGCAGGAAGACGAGGCGCCGAGCGCCGAACAGGCCGTGGAAATGGTCCAGGTGCGGGCGTTAGGATCGTAGGTGTTGGAGCAGGCGTAGGTGTAGGTCGAGGAGGTATCCACCACCAGAGTCTGGGTGCAGCTCTGCTGGCTGTCGGTCACCTGCTGCGAAGTCTCGCAGGTATAGGTCCCGTTATCATCGGTGACCGTCTGCTGCGTCTGTGTCGTGGTGCAGGTCTGGCCCTGGGATCCGCTGTCCGGCTGGATGATGCTGGTAGGGTTCTGGATGATGTTTAGCGACTGCTGCAGCCAGGAGTCGGTGTTCTTGACGACGTTGTGGTTGGCGTTGGCCGTCGCGAGCATCGCCGTGTTCAGGCTGTCGCTCGTGGAGGCCGCGTTCTGGCCGGCCGACGTCAGGGCGCTCGCGTTGGAGCCGTAGCTCTGCAGGACCGAGGTGTCGCCGCCGGAGCCCGGGACCTGGGTGACGTCGGCGTTCGGCACCACGGCGGCCGTCGCGCCCTGTTGGGCCGTGGAGAAGGCCTGAGCTTGGCTCTGGCCATCGGCGTTGCCCATGCCGCTCATCATCTGGGCAACCGCCGACGACGCCCCGAGCGCCCCGACCTCGACGATCAGGGTGCAGAGCGCGAGGGTCCGCGCGATATGGGCCCCCCAGCGCGCCATCTCAGTCGCCCAGGCGTTCCAGCGCCGACGAGGAAACGTCGGTGGCCTGATCGCCCGCCGAGGCGAGCTGGCGCAGCGCGGCGGGCAGCGAGATGTTGCCCGCGATGAGGTCGTGCGCTGGCGCGGCGCTGACGCAGTTCAGCCCGCCACAGGGCTCCACCGGCGCCTTCGCCACGATGAAGGTCGGCGCGCCGTGGACGTGGAAGGCGCGGAACACCTGCGGGTCGATGGCGAGGCCCGCGGCGGAGTTTTCGTTGAATACCTCCCGCGCCTTGGCGAAGGTCAGCTTGAACGACCCGTCCACCAGGCCGCGGATCACCAGCTTGGCCCCGACCTTGCGCGCATCGGCCGCGAGGGTCCGCAACGTGTCCGACGGCATGGAGAGCGACACGGCGATGTAGATCGCGCCCTCGGCGGGAGCCGGCTGGCCGAACGTCTTCCCGGCGGCCCGGAGCGTGGGGTCGTCCATCATGCCGAGCCCCTGCGCCACGCGCGCGCCGGTCTGGTTCTCGATGGCCTGGGCCCGCGCCTGGTAGGCGGCTCCGCGCGCCTGAACCTGGGCGGTCCAGTCCGCCAGCCCCGCCTCCTGCGAACGGCCTTTCTCCTCCGCCGCGTTCACCAGGGCCTGGAGGTCCGCCTCGCTCTCCTGAGCCAAGGTCGGGCCGGCCCAGGCCAGGGAGACCGCGAAGACGAGGGAGCCGAGCGCGGTGCAGAGGTGCTGGTCGGTCTTGAGCCCGAGGTTCACCAACGCGAGCCCGCCCGCGACCAGGGCCCCCAGCAGCGCCCAACAGGCCCAGCAGTCGTGCCAGAGCGGAATATGAGGCATGTTCCCTACCCTCCCCTACAAGCCTGCGCAGCAGTTGCGCTTGCGCCAGATCAGGAAGCCGAGGTCCTGGCCCACGACGGGGATGACCTTGCCGACTTCCCACGCGATGGAGGAGACGCCGATCGCCGGGCAGGCCAAGTGCTCATTGGCGACGCTGGAGGTCGGGTTGACGATCTGGAAGCGGTACTGCCGCTTATCCATGATCGGCATCGAATACTTCTGGCAGACGGCCGCCGGTCCGCTCGTCCCCTCGGCCAGGAGTTCGCGGTGCATCTTGAAGGCGAACCGCTCGCCAGCCAGCGCGGAGCCGGAGGGCTGGCCATGCTCGCCCGCGATGTTGCCCGTCATGGGGAACATCGAGCCCTGACAGCCGGCGCACCAATAGAGCGCCGGGTTGCCCATCCCCGTCACCGTCGCCTGGACACAGTCCGCGGCGCAGGCGGCCTGGGCGATGGGGTTGTTGAAGAGCAGGACCTCGGGGCTGATCAGGGCGCCCGTGTAGTCGTCGTTCCAGGTCGGATCGAGCTCGGAAACATAGCCGATGTCGAAGCTCGCATTCTCCAGGCAGAGGAAGTCGGTCAGCAACTCCAGCCAGTACATGACCGGGTAGATGTACCAATGCACGTGGTAGCCGGTCAGAAGGTCGTGGCTGTCGACGTTCTGCGACGCCTTGCTGGCGTAGCCGAAGCCCACCGGCAGGGTGATGCCGCCGAGGTTGGGAAAGCACCAGGCGTGGTCCGTGACGTCGGCGAGCCGCACGGGCTCCCAGAAGCCGATCGAGAGGCCGATCTTCACGAACAAGGGCGGGGGCGCCTCGCAGACGCAGATGGGCGAGGACGGATTTGGCCCATCGGCGTGGTCGCCCTTGAAGATCGGGATGTCGCCGATCGTCAGCGGGAAGAGACAGTCCCAGCAGACGTCGGTGATCGGATTGACGAAGTGCCCGCTGCAGGCCGTCCCGGCCATGGCCTCGCCCTGGGGCAGGACCGCCAGCGAGAGCAGGCAGGCGAGCATGAAGCCGGAGATCAGCTTGCGGAGGCGGTTCATGGCGCGACCTCGGCGATGCGAAGCTCGTCGCCCTCACGGCTCACCACGGCCGGGACCTGGTGCAGGCCGAAGCGGGTGGACATGATGCCCGCCTGGTCGAAGTAGAGTGGCGTCTTCTCCGTCCGCATCAGCTCGACTGGCGAGCCCTTCACCAGGATCACGCGGGTGCGGACGGCGCCCGTCTTCCTCAGCTGCGCCATCCCGAGCGCGACCTGACGAGGGTCGTCGCCGTCGATGAAAACGTAGACCCGGTCGAAGTCCGGCATGGCGGCGAGCGGGTTCACTACCTGGCCGGCATGGGCGAACACCCGGCCGTTCTGGTCGGCGATGTCGCGCGGCACGACGTAGGTTGGGTCGAACAACCAAGTCCTGGGCGTCTTGGTGGTGGTCAGGCCCTCCACCGGCGGGGGGCGCATCAGGCTCTGTTTGGCGCGGGCGGCGAACGCCCGGTTCAGCTGGTCGGCCTTGCCGCTGTCCTTCGCCGCCTGGAGGCGCGCCGCCAGGAAGGCCATGATGTCGGTTTCGCTGATCGGGAAGAGCGCGCCCTGGACGCCGAGGTCCTTCGACCTTGCCGGGGGAGCGACGCCGGCTCCGGCAAGCGCGACCAAGGCGATCGCCGCCGCGAGGGTTCGGGGCCGCGTCATAGGATCGACGCCGCCACGCCGACGATGCGCGCCCGCGGGATCCAGCCGATCTCGCCGTAGCGGCTGTCGAAGCTGTCCCTCATCGGCGTGCCGACGAAGTAGTGGTCGGCCGGGATGACGCCGACGGGCCCAAGCGTCGTCAGGAAGCCCGCCTGGGAGCGCTCCTTCGCGTATCCGACATCGCGCCCGTTGACGAAGTATTCCCGGCCACGTCGGCTGACGACGTCGCCGGGGACGCCGTAGACGTGTTTGATGAAGGGTGCGTCCTTCGGATAGTAACGGTTCGGCGGCGCGAGGAACTCCACCGTATCGCCCCGGCCTGGCCGCCTGTTCTCGTGGTCGACGATGAAGGCCCAATTCGGCAGGCTGGCGGTCTCGTTGACGCCGAACCTGTAGCGGGCCATGGCGGCCGCGCCCTCGCGGCCGGCGATGACCACGGCGGCTCCCGCGAAGATGACGGCGATGCGCGTGCGGGTCCTCACTGGACAACCCCGCCCCCGGCCAGCGACGCCGCCGTTAATG
>CAXUCS010000305.1:0-3802 GCA_964249365.1 uncultured Caulobacteraceae bacterium
CACCAGCGCCACCACGCCGGACCCGACCTGTTTGCGGAACGCCTCCACCACGGGGCGCAGCCCCTTGCCGTCGACGCCCTCCAGCACCCGGCCGATGAACTTCACTCCCCCGACCTCCTCGACGGACGCCGCCTCCTCGCCACCACCGAGCGCCAGGCGGCGCTTAGCGTCGGCGAGTTCGCGCTCCAGCCGCTTCCTGTCGCTCACCAGCGCCTCGACCCGGCTGGCGACCTCCGAGGGTGGGACCTTGAACTGCGCCGCCAGCGCTTCGGCGACGCCGGCCCGGTCGAGGAGGTGGCGGCGGGCCGCCTCGCCGGTCAGCGCCTCGACCCGGCGCACGCCCGAGGCGATCCCGGTCTCCGCGATGACCTTGAAGAGGGCGAGGTCGCCGGTGCGCGCCACATGGGTGCCCCCGCAGAGCTCCACCGAATAGGCGCCCTCGCCCTGCAGGGCGTGGCCGAGCGTCAGCACGCGCACCACCTCACCGTACTTCTCCCCGAAGAGCGCGACCGCTCCCGCCGCGATGGCGGCCTGGGGCGCCATGCTCTCGGTCCGGGCCGGCAGGTTCTGGCGGATCACGGCGTTGACCTCCGCCTCCACCCGGTCGAGCTGGTCCGCCGTCAGCGCCTGGCCGTGGCTGAAGTCGAAGCGCATGCGCTCGCTGTCCACCAGCTGGCCCTTCTGAGCCACGTGGCCGCCGAGCACGTTCTTGAGCGCGGCATGGACCAGGTGCGCGGCGGAATGGTTGGCGCGGGTGCGCGTGCGCGCCGGCGCATCGATGGCGAGCCGCACCCGGTCGCCGAGCTTCAGCTCGCCCCGCGTCAGGGTCAGCGTATGGACGTACAGGTCGCCAGCCTGCTTCGACAGGGCCGCCAGCCGCGCCGCACCGCCCGGCCACTCGACCTCGCCTATGTCGGACGCCTGGCCGCCGCTCTCGGCGTAGAAGGGCGTCTGGTCGAACAGCACCTCCACCGTCAACCCGTCCGCGCCATCCGCCGCGCAGGCCCCGTCGACCTCCTCGGCCGCCCGCACGATCGCGACCACCTCGCCGGTCGTCTCGCCTTCCTCGTAGCCGACGAAGCGTGTGGGGCCGAGCCGGTCGCGGAGCTTCAGCCATTCCGCCGTGGCCGCCCGGTCGCCCGAACCCGCCCAGTTCTCCCGCGCCATGGCCTTCTGGCGCGCCATGGCGGCGTCGAAGCCGTCGAGGTCCACCGTCAGGCCCCGCGCGCGCACCGCGTCCTGCGTCAGGTCCAGGGGAAAGCCATAGGTGTCGTAGAGCTTGAAGGCCGTCTCGCCGGCCACGACGCCGCCGGGAACGAGGCCGCGCGTCGCCTCGTCGAGGAGACCCTGACCCCGGCCGAGGGTGAGGCGGAACCGCTCCTCCTCCCCGCGCAGCGTCTCGGCGATCAGGGCCTCGGCGCGGCGGAGCTCGGGATAGGCTTCGCCCATCTCGGCGACGAGCGTCGGCACGAGGCGGTGCATCAGCGGCTCGGGCGCGCCCAGCAGGTGGGCGTGGCGCATGGCGCGCCGCATGATCCGACGCAGCACATAGCCCCGCCCCTCGTTGGACGGCCCGACCCCGTCGGCGACCAGGAAGGCGGAGGCGCGCAGGTGGTCGGCGATGACGCGGTGGGACGCGGTCGCCTCGCCCTGCGCCGCCACCCCGGTCAGCTCCACCGACGTGGCGATCAGGACCCGGAAGAGGTCGATGTCATAGTTGTCGTGGACGCCCTGGAGCACGGCGGTGATCCGCTCCAGCCCCATGCCGGTGTCGATGGAGGGGCGGGGCAGCGGCTCGCGCGGGCGATCGCCGCCGAACTGCTCGTACTGCATGAAGACGAGGTTCCAGATCTCGATGAAGCGGTCGCCGTCCTCGTCCACCGAGCCGGGCGGGCCGCCCGGGATGGTCTCGCCATGGTCGTAGAAGATCTCCGAGCACGGGCCGCAGGGGCCGGTGTCGCCCATGGACCAGAAGTTGTCGGAGGTGGCGATGCGGATGATCTTCTCGTCCGGCAGCCCGGCGATCCTGCGCCATAGCCCGTGCGCCTCGTCGTCCTCGGCGTAGACGGTGACCAGCAGCTTCTCGACCGCCAGGCCGTACTCCTGCGTCACCAGCCTCCAGGCCAGCTCGATCGCCTCGTCTTTGAAGTAGTCGCCGAAGGAGAAGTTGCCGAGCATCTCGAAGAACGTGTGGTGGCGTGCGGTATAGCCGACGTTCTCCAGGTCGTTATGCTTGCCGCCCGCCCGCACGCACTTCTGCGACGAGGTGGCGCGCGGCGCCGGCCGCTGCTCCGCGCCGGTGAAGATGTTCTTGAACGGAACCATGCCCGCGTTGACGAAGAGGAGCGTCGGATCATCTCGCGGCACGAGCGGCGCGGACGGCGTCACGGCATGCCCGGCCGCGCCGAAGTAGTCGACGAAACGGCGGCGGGTGTCGTTCAGGCTGGGCATGGGCTTGGCTGCAGTCCGGCGGGGCGAAGGTCCGGCCCCCTATAGGAAACGGGCGCCCTCCAGGCCAGCGGCCTCCACGCCGCTCCGCTTGACGGCCTTGCCGGGAGGAGGGAGGGTCGTCCATGCCCTTCGACGGCTCCCACTTCGAACCGACGCCCACGCCGCCGCGCAAGGCGAACCGGGCGGAGACGGCGCTGATCGTGCTCCTGGCCGTGCTCGCGGTCGGCGCGGCGGTGCTGCCGATCTCGCTCCTGGCGGTGGGCGACCTGGCGGCCTACCTGCTCGGCCGTCGCTGAGCGGCGTCGGCCTGATCGCTGCCGAAGATGGCCGAGACCGGTTGGCATGTCGCAGGATCGACCGTCACCCGCATCCGGACCTCGTCCTCCCGCGTGGCGGCGTCGCCGTCCGCCGCGATGGTGAAGCCGGTGATGCGCCTGGTTTCCGGATCGGCGTCGAACGTGAGCGGAACCGGCAGGTAGGACAGCCAGTCGTGCGAGGCGTTCCGGCCTGGAGGTCGACCGAACCTGCGGGCGAGATCGCCTTCAGGCGCTCCGGTCCTCACGCCCGCGAAGCCATCGAACGGCTTGAAGTCCGGCGGCTCGCCCTCGCCTTCGTCCAGCGGCGGAGCGGGGCGAGCGCAAGCGGGGAAGCTCGTCCGGACCGCAGCGTCGTTGTCGATCTGGACCACGCGCCCGCCATCCAGCAGCACCTCGACGAAGCGGAGGCGAGCCTGAGCGGGTGCTGCGCCCTTCGCATAGGGCCGCCATCCGCGCGGGAAGGCGTAGACCTGCGCCTGGTAGCGGTGAGACCGTCCCAGGCCGCTGGCGACCTCGCCCGTCTGCACGGGTACGCCCATCTCCGCCCGGAGCGCATCCGCCGACATGCCGAGCCGCAGCGGCCCCACCCGCCAGCAGGCGGCGGGCACGGTGGAAGGTGGTGCTCCGGCGATGGCGACGGCGAGCCGCCGGTCGCACGCTGCGTCGGCCGGGAGCGCCGCCGCTCCGGCCAGGCCTATCGCGAAGATCGTTTCGGCTAGCATCCGCACCTCCGCGCGGTCTGGACTTGAAGCCTAGGGACGCACCTGTCCCGTCCCGCGCACCACATACTTGTAGGTGGTGAGCTGTTCGGCGCCGACGGGACCGCGGGCGTGCAGCCGGTCGGTGGCGATGCCGATCTCCGCGCCGAAGCCGAACTCGCCTCCGTCGGCGAACTGGGTGGAGGCGTTGACCAGCACGATGGCGCTGTCCACCCGCGCGGTGAAGGCCTGAGCGGCCGCCGCGTCCTCCGCCAGGATAGCGTCGGTGTGGCCCGAGCCGTAGCGGGCGATGTGGGCCACCGCCTCGTCCAGCCC